>JAQUQA010000044.1 GCA_028716305.1 Candidatus Omnitrophota bacterium
AAGAAACCAATGACCAGCGCGACAATCGCCTGCTTCGGCAGACCGAATAAACCATGGATCACCGGGGCAAACAGGTTGGTCAACCAGTCAAAAACATGCAGATACAACAGGATATTGATAAACAAAACGCCCAGCAAGACAATCGGCACTGCTTCGAAGATAAACGCCTTGACCCGGAAATAAAGCTTGTGCCAGAGGACCTCCAGCGGAGGGAAGCGGTACGGCGGGATCTCCAGCAATAATTCCGGGCTATACCCTTTAAGGACGCTGTTTAAAACCACCCCCAGGATCAAGACCACGGAAAATAAAACCAGATACACCCCTCCCACATAAAACCCCGAGAATTTCCCCAGCAGCCCGAAGATCATCGCCTGCAGCGGAACGCAGGGTACGCCGATCGATATCAGCGTCGATGCAATGAATCTTTCGCGTTTCGATTCCAAAACCCGGGTAGCCATGATCCCCGGGACATTACAACCAAACCCCATGAGCACCGGGATGATCGCGAAACCATGCAGCCCCAGGCGATGCAGCAGATTATCCAGAAGGATCGCCAGCCGCGGCAGGTAACCGACATCCTCCAGGATGCTCAGGATAAGATAAAAAGAAACGACATAGGGCAGGACCATGGCGAACTCAATATAAGGAGCGGTGGTCAACAGCCCCATAGACTGCTTAAAATCGATCTGGCCGTTAATCAGGTCGCCGATCAAAAGATGATGGATAAGGCTCTCGCTGCCCAGAATGGCGCTGAGCTTGTTCAAAAGCGGCTGGTAGAAGTTGAAAAAGACCGGATCACAGATCCGGCTGATCAGGAATTCACCTAAGAAACGCACCGCCTTGAATGCCGCGTAGATCACCACCACGGACATCAGGAACCCGCTCCATGGACTGATCGAAGCGTCTTCCAGGGCCTCGCGTAGATTATGGTGCCGATGGGAAAGCCGCTGTACTTTTTCGATGATCATCCCGATATCCTGCCAGCGCTGAGGATGGGTAACCTTGGGCCGGGCAACTACCCTGGCGTCTTCAATCCGTTCGATCAAAAACTTAATCCCCGCCCCGGTGACGGCACAGGTGGAAATTACGGGCACCCCCAGGATCCTTTCCAGCTCCTGCGTATCTATGGAGATCCCGCGATGGGTCGTATCATCGCACATGTTCAAGCAGACGATCACCCGGTACCCTTCTGCGATCAGCTGCAGGGTCAAAAATAAATTCCGCTCCAGGTTCGTCGCGTCTACGATATTGATCACGACGTTTTCCTGAGGAGCACCTTCTTTCAGCAGGGACACCGCTACTTCCTCGGCCTTTGAGTTGGGCTCAAGGGAATAGGTGCCGGGCAGATCGATCACCTCGACATTATCTTCATTTCCCCTCAAGAACCCCTTGGATATCCCCACGGTTGTCCCGGGATAATTGGAAGAAATCACCCTGACCCCGGTAAGGCGGGAAAAAACCACGCTCTTGCCGACATTGGGGTTCCCCAGCAAAAATATCTTCTTGATCACTCCGTCTCCAGTAAAATCTTGCCCGCCATCCCATGCCCGATGGCGACTATGGACCTGCCGACCTTAATCGTTACCGGTCCGCGCAAGGCAAAATGGCTCAACTTGGTTATCTCCCGGCCGGGATAGATCCCCATGCTCATCAGCCTTTCCTTGACTACCGCCCCCCCGGAAAATTCCGTAACCCGGCCCTTTTGCCCTGCCTTCATTTTAGCTAAACAAGTTTTCTTCATGGATGAACAAAACCCCGGTCTAATGGAAGTGGATTTCTCTGGAGAGCCAGATGAACATGATCCCCAGAAGAAAGGCGATTACCGAAAATGTGGCGCGTTTTAATCCCGGCTGCTTATGCAGCTCCGGGATCAGGTCGCAGGCGGCAATATAAATAAACCCTCCGGCAACTACCGGCAGGATCAACACGGAGAATTTCCCGATCTGTTCGGAAAGCAGGTATCCGGCGACAGCTCCGATGATACAGGTCAAGGCGGAAATAAAATTAAAAAACAGCGCCCGGACCTTGCTAAAACCTCCATAAAGCAGGACCCCAAAATCACCGATCTCCTGGGGTATCTCATGAAAAATAATCACCAGGCTGGTAATAATACCGAACTCGACACTGACGATAAAACTTGCCCCGATCACCAAACCGTCGCTGAAATTATGGATTCCGTCTCCGATTAAATTAAGGTAAGTAAAGGCGTGGATCTCGCAAACCCCTTCATGGCAATGCCGCCAATGAAAGTAACGCTCCAGAATGAAGAAAAAAATGAACCCGACAATCACGCTGCCAAAGACCACTTGCTGGCTGGCCTGCTCCAGGGATTCCGGCAAAAGATGCAAAAAGGCCCCGCCGATCAGACCGCCCGCGGAAAAGGCGATCAACAGAATAAGGATCTTGTGCAGGATCTTCTCTTTCAAAAGCAAGGCGAAAATCCCGATCAGAGAGATCAGGCTCACTGCGACACTGGCTCCCACTGCCCAGAAGAAATTAGACATCTACCTTCTCCTTGAATAAAAATTAATGTTCCTTGCGGCTCTTATCTTAACATAAGCTATCAACTTTTAAAAGCCCTATTAGCCCTTCTCCCAGGGTTCTTTCCTGCCCTTCACCAACCGGAAAAGCGGATGCGCCTCCAAAGGACCTGACCGCAAGAGGCGCCGGTAGGCCAAGGTATCCCTTTTCTTCAATTTTGCCAGCAGGTGACGGAATTCAAAACGCAGCTGGCCGGAAGAAATCCTGATCGGAGGAGATTTTTCCCCGCGCAGCGATACCTTCCGGGCGTCAAAGGCATAACCTCTTTTTTCTGCCTCCTCCAACACCGCGGCCAGGTAATCATTGATCGCGCGGGCCGGCCTGGAGGTCTTTTTAAACCTTTCCAACTGGGGGTGATTGCGATAACCCCTTGCCCTGCCGGAAAGCACTTTTTTGGCTAAAAGCCCTTCGCGCCAAAGAGCAACCAGGCCACGGGAATCGAGATACCGGGGATGGATGCTCCACAACCTCATTATAGATTGCGGTTCAGGCTGATCTTACCGGCACCCAGGATAATCAGGCTCGCCAATGCACACAAGATAATCAAATTATATTCAAAGCCTCCGTTGGACAAAAAGAACCCTCCTGCCAGATGGACCTTGACGGTTGCCACTACTATCAGGATGGCCAAAAAACAGGCGGAGATCCTGGTCAGGAATCCGGCTACCAGGAATAACCCTGCGACCAATTCGGTATAGGCGGCCAAATACGCCCAGAATACCGCCGGGCTGAACCCCAACCCGGAAAGCATCTGAGAGAAACCGCTGATCCCCGGTCCGCCGAAGAAAGCGAAAGCCTTTTGCATCCCGTGGGCCATGAACATAAAACCCAGGCCCAGCCTAAGCAGTAAAATTGCCAGATCCGTCATTTTCTGCCTCCTTGTAAAAGGTTAATAATTATCTCGCGCTTGTTGGTTATGCCGCAGGCACGGTAAATACACATAATAAAATGCAGTAAAGTGGGAAGGCGGCCTCTCAGGTCAACGCCAAGAACATTGCCGCAGGAAAGATTATTGGCCATCGGTATGATCATTCCGAGATCCAAAGGGCGCAAAAGCTTAAGTTTTTTCCCTTGAGAAGAACGTATTACATTCAAGCCCGCCGTATACCCTTCGGCGATGGAAAACTGCACCGCCATTCTTAAGGCACCCTTGCCCCGGAGAAACCACGCCGCATCCCCCGCGGCAAAACATCCTTCGGAGAAAGACATAAACTCATCCACCCTCACCCTGCCCTGGGGATTCTTCTCAACCTTTAAACCCTGGAGATACCCGGAGGTCTCAACCCCTGCCGTCCAGATCACCATGCTCTCTTCAAAGGACCTGTTTTGCGAAAGAAAGGTTTTGCCGCCTTCTATCCTTTCCAGGGAACTGTTCAAATAAACCTCGATCTTTAGTCCTTTAAGATTGGTGTTGACGTATTCTTTCATCCAGGGAGGAAGCGGCCCGAGGATTGCCGGAGAACGCTCAACAATGATTATCCTGGCAGACCTGCGGCTCCTCCGAAGAAAAACCCTTAAGGCGGAGGCCACCTCTATCCCGGTATATCCTCCTCCGGCCACAATAAAATTTGAAAAGTCATTTTCCTTCAGCCTTTTAAGAAGCGAAACCGCGTCAGTAACAGCGTCGAGTTTGCAGGCGGAAGTTTCGATATTCTTATTGCCGTAAAAATTCGTCTGGCTGCCGCTGGCGGCAATCAGGTAATCAAAGTCCAGGCTTCCCCGCGAGAGAAAGGCCGATCTTTTTTCCAGATCAAGAGAAACCACTTCATCATTTATAAAGTCTGCGCCTTTACTTTTTAAGAGATCGCCTAGTCTGCAGGTAAGCGCCTGCGGTTTTATCCCCCTGCCGATCAGGTCGGGCAAAAGCGGCAGAAAATCAAAGGTTTCTTTCCTGTCGACCAGGGACAGAGAAAGCCCCTTTTGACGGCTCAGCGCCTTCAGCGCAGCCAATCCCGCAAAACCGCCTCCGATAATCAGGACTTTTTTCATAGGAAAATGCTAACGATCAGGATGATCCCGGTTAAAGCATGGATCATGATCGTTAATTTCGATGAAACTGTCAATTTATCCTTCTTAAGGAAATCTTTTTTCAGGATCATCGCGGCCTTATAGGCCGGCAATAATAAAATCAGTGAGAACATAGCCGTGGGGTTTAAATACCCGCGGTAAACCGCATAGCCAACGGCACTGAAGGAAAGCGCGACCAGGGCCATGTAGAGCAGGTAGCCTCTCCGGTGACCGGTAATACTTACCCAGGTAAACTTAGCCGCGGATCGATCCTGTGTAAAATCGGCAATTTCATTGGAAAAGAGTATCGCCGTGACCAAAAAACCCAGGGGCAGGGAAAGGATCAGGCTTTTTAGATCGGGGAATATTCCGGTTTGCAAAAAATACCCTCCCATGACCAGGACCGGACCGAATAAAATAAAAATAATGAATTCCCCCACCCGGCGGTAGGAAAAACTGAATGGTTTAAGTGAATAAAGCCAACCCGCGGCCAGGACCGCGCAGAACACCCCGATGATCAACGCCTTATCAAGCATCACGGCCAAGGCCGCCGCGCAGGCAAAAGACAATCCCGCGAATAACAACGAGAAATGCAGATAAAATTTCTCCGTAAGCAGGCCTTCCTGGATAAGTTTTGAGCCCCCGAAAAACCCGTAGAAAGCCCGGTCCTGCCAATCCGCCCCGCTTTGCGAATCCGCGAGATCATTGATCAGGTTTGCGCTGAGGTGCATGCAGACGGCAGAGGATAATCCCAGCAGGAAAACGGCCGGGTGAAAAACTCCCTTACCGATCAAGGAACCAAAGATAAAAGGTATGGCACTGGCGGTAATAAAAGGGAGTCTGAGGGCACGGATAATGATTTTTGGAGTATACACGAAGGATAATCGCAATACCGCTTTGTTTTTTGGTTACTTTTCGTTTGCTTTCCTTATTGCCCTATGTTAACATAAATCCATGTTAATGAAAATAAGAAAGAAGATCGAGCAGGAACTGGACGCCTACTGCGCCAGGATCTCCGAAAACCGGGAATTAAACGCGATCTCCCCTTTTCTTTTCGGATATATAAAGGAGTTTATCCGGCGCCCCGGCAAGCGGCTGCGTCCGGTGCTCTTTGTCGTCGGCTACCTCGGCTTTGCCCGAAAGACCCCCCGGGGACTTTACACCAGCGCCATCTCAATCGAATTACTGCACGACTTCATGCTGGTGCATGACGATATAATCGACAAATCGGATACCCGCAGAGGGAAACCCTCGATGCACAAAATGTTCAACGATTACCTGGGGCGGTTTCCCGATATTAAATTCAACGGCCAGGACCTGGCAATCGTTGCCGGAGACGTGATCTATGCCATGGGGGTCGATGCCTTTCTTTCCGTAAAAGAAAATCCCCTTTGCAAAGAGGCGGCCTTAAGACAGTTGATCAAGGCCGCACTTTATACCGGCAGCGGAGAATTCATCGAGCTCTTGGCCGGGTCCAAAAAGATCGAAAAGATAGAAAAAAGCGACATCTACAAGATCTATGATTATAAAACCGCTTATTACAGTTTTTCTTCTCCCCTGGCCATCGGCTCGATACTCGCCGGGGCGAACCAGACGGAGGTCAATAAATTGACCCGTTACGGCATCGAATTGGGCAGGGCGTTTCAGATTAAAGATGATATCCTGGGGATGTTCGGCGAAGAAAACAAAATCGGGAAATCCGCGCTAGCCGACTTACAGGAAGCTAAAAAAACGCTGCTCATCTGGTATGCCTTTAACCACTCCGGCCAAAAAAACAAATCACTGATGAAAAATATCCTCGGCAGGCAAAAGGCGCGCAGGGCGGAACTCCTGAAGATGCGCGAGCTGATCCGGAATTCCGGAGCGCTGGAGTACGCAAAAAAAGAGGTTAACTACGCGCTGGAAAACGCCCGGGCCATCCTTGATTCTTCAAAAATGACCGGAGACTGCAAAAAAATACTGCAAGAATACGGCCAATCAATCCTGCATCTTTAATCTCTATTCGGACAGATATACTTACAATTGCCGCTTTTGGCGTCCAGGGCCAACTCATTGCCGGGATCGATCTGCAGGGCTTTTTCCAGGTATTGCTCATAGAGACTCAGATCACCCTGTGCCCGGTAGAGCTGGGCCAACCTGACATAGGCGTCGGTAAATAACGGGTCGGCCTTCAACACACCCTGCAGATATCCTTCTGCCTTGGCAAGGTCCCCGCCGGCCAGCTTGGGGGCCAATAGATAATAAGCCCCCAGACCGAATAAGACTCCCGGGGAATCCGGCTGGAGTTTTTGCGCTTTTTTCAAGGTGGAAAACACGGCCGTTCCGTTGACCACTTTGGAAAACGGCCCTCCGTAGTGGGCGATCATCCCCTTTGAACCCGCCAAAATTAAATAGGCCCTGGTATAATTACTCAAATCAACATTCCGGCGCCCCATGGCGATGACCGTTTGGGCCAGGGTTACGGCATCATTATACTGCCCCTGGATGTATCTGATATACGCCAGGCTGATATAGGCGGGAGCAAAATCCGGATGGTCCTTGATTATTGCCTGCAAAAGGCTTTCGCTTGCTTTTAAATCGTGCTGGCGTCTTAATACCTCGGCTGTCCCCCATCGCGCCTGATATACCCCGGGATCGAGCCTGGCGGCTTCTAAAAAAGCCACCTTCGCCTGGGAGTCCTTATGCAGATTAAGCAAGGCCAACCCCTGGAGGTAACGCATGCGGGCCGAAGACAAATCCTCTCCGGCAGCCTTTTCCAGAGCGGCAGGGTCCGTGCGGTCGGCCTCTTCATGCACTTCCTGCCAATCAAAAGCAAAAACACCGCTTAAGGGCAGGACAAGATATAACATCAGGAATAGTAAAATGGCTCTTTTCATCGCCGGCCTTTCTTAAAATGCTCCCAGAAGACAATGCTTAAAGTTACCATACTGAAACCGAATAAGAAATCCTCCAAAGGGATACTTCCCAGGCGCGCCCCCAGGAAATCCGCTGGGTTATAAATAACAATCTGTCTTCCGGTAAGGTACCCATTAACCAGAAACTTAAAAAAGAGGATTACTGAGATAAACAGATAGAATTCTTTTCTTCTTAAAAGCAATGTCTTGCTCTTAAAATCTACCCATACGGTAATGGCCACCGAGATCACGGCTAAAACGGTGTATTCCTTCACTTAACCCTTTCTTTTAAATAAAGAATCGCTTCCCAGGTAAAGATACAACAAAAAGGGATCACGATAAAAAAAAGCACCTCTTCCAGCGGCAGGCCAAAGAACCTGAAATACCATACCCCCTGGGGGTTAAATTGCCAGTGTTCGCGCCTGACCGCCAGAATGTCCCAGGAGCCGAAAATAATCAGGATAAAAAAGATGGTCAAGGCAAGCTCGCGCGCATGGCGGTAGAATTTAAGCGGGGGCCAGAAACTCAAAACAAAAGGCACGCATAACGAAATTAGCAAAATAAACATGTACTCGGACATAGTAGTTATATTTTACTCGCAAAACCGGGAATTATAAAGGGAATAATTGGGCAAGGACCATGAACCAAGAACCATGAACCAAGAACCAAGGATCACGGACCATGTAAGCTTAGCGTTTAGCGGGTAGCGTTTAGTAAAGCCCAAACGGAACTTGGTCACAAGGCACAGGTCACATTTTCGTTCGGCGTTCGGCGTACTGCGTTCGGCGTACTGCGTTCGGCGAACAATGGAAACACGCTTAAGATTACGCACCAACACAGAACGCCTCTCGCCGAACGAAAATAAACTTTGCGTTTTGCGTTTCAATTTTACGTTTTGAATTTTCAGTTTTGAGTTTACAAAGTAACCCTACGAGCGGCGAAGATAAACTTTTCTTGTTTTCCTCGTCTAAAGAAGTTAGAATATAAGCATGTCAGGCGATGCACAAAAAATATTGATCCGCCGGGGTTCCTTATCGGCAAAGGAGATAACGCGCAAAAACGCCAGGACCTTTTACCTGGCCAGCCTGTTTTTGCCGCGCAGGAAACGCTTTGCCGCTTATGCCGTCTACGCCATCTGCCGGGAGAGTGAT
>JAQUQA010000045.1 GCA_028716305.1 Candidatus Omnitrophota bacterium
TATGAAAATCACGATCGTCGGACCGGGCGCAATGGGCTGCCTCCTGGCGGCCTTCTTGGCCAGAAACAATAAGCATGAGGTTTGGGTCCTGGAGAAGAATAAAGAACGCGCGGAAAAGATCCGTGAGCAGGGGATCCGCATCGAAGGGGTTTCCGGTGTCTGGCAGGCCAAGGTGAGGGCCACGACAGATGCCGGGCAAATCGGGATCACGGAACTGGTGATCATCAGTGTGAAATCATATCATACCAAAGAGGCAGTTACCGCCGCCGCGGCATTGATCGGGGAGCAGACCAGGATCCTGACCTTGCAGAACGGTATCGGCAATATCGAGATCATCAGCGAAGTTGCGGGAGCGCAAAAAGTGATTGCGGGCTCGACCAATGAAGGGGCGACTCTTTTGGGTGTCGGGCAGATCAGGCATGCCGGACGGGGGGACACCATCTTGGGGCGCATGGACGGCAAGATCCCCGTAGAGATGCGTGCGATCCGTGAACTTTTTAACAAAGCCGGTTTCTCCGCCAGGCTCTCCAGGGATATCAAGGCAGTGATCTGGTCAAAATTGATTATCAATGCCGGGATCAACGCGCTTACGGCGATCACGCGCCTGCCGAACGGCAAGATCCTGGAATTCGAAGGCACGCGCAGGATACTCAGGGAAGCGGTCAGTGAGGCCGCCAGGGTAGCCAAGCGCAAAAGAATAAAACTTGTTTACGATGATCCCCTGGTGAAGGCAGAGGCGGTCTGCGAAGCCACTGCCCCTAATATTTCTTCCATGCTCGCGGATGTCCTGCGCAAGAAGCGCACGGAAATTGACTTTATTAACGGGGTGGTCGTTCGCCAGGCGCAGGAATTAGGTATTCCTGCTCCGGTAAACTCAATGCTGGTGGACCTGGTCAAGACCATTGAAGCCAGTTATGAGCAGGTTGTGAATAAGTGATAAATTAATCGTTCAGGGTTCAGCGTTCAGCGTTCGTCGAACGGCGCACGCGGTACGCGGTACGCCGTACGCGGTACGAATTCCTATTAACTTATAAATATGTACTCTCGTAAATTCAGGATCCTCTTGGTTATCTCCCTGGCCATCGCCTGGGGGGTAATCATTGGTATTTATTTTCTGGAGTCCGCGAGGATCGCCCGCCTGAAGTCACGTTCTTCTAAAGCGGCTATCTCCCTGGCCCCCAGGCATAAAGACAAGGCGGCGGAGTTAAATGAGGCCGATGAGTTACTCCGGGTCAGGAATGACAAAGAGGCAATGAAGATCTATGAAATGGTCCTGGCCGAAGATCCGCAGAACCTGCCGGCGATGCAGGGGAAGGCCGAGGTCTTAAGAAGGGCGCGCAAATTTAAAGATGCCGAGCAGCTGTATAACCGGATGGAAAAGATCCGGCCCGGTAATCCGGGGTCATTGATCGGTTTTGGCTATATCGAATATCAGGCCGGGCGCATGGACCAGGCACAAAAAAATTTCCAACAGGCCCTGAAGGCCCCAAACATCTCCAAGAGGGACCAGGCCATAGCCTATATGCTGCTGGGGGCGGTGAACAGCCAGCGTTCCCAGGGATGGCTGTTTAATAAGCTGGTTTACGGCACCCAGATCAAGGGATATTTTTTAAAGGCCTACCAGCTGGCTCCCGAGCTTCCGGAGGTCCATATGAGCATGGGAACGTATTACCTGAAGGCCCCGGCAATAGCCGGTGGAAACCTTGACCAGGCCTTAAAGGAGCTCAATATCGCCCTGGAGATCGCTCCGGATTTCGCCACAACAAATGCCCGCCTTGCCCAGGCCTATAAGGCCAAAGGGGATCTAAAAAATTATAACAAGTATTTACAGCGCACGAAGCAGCTGGATCCGGAGAATGAAGTATTGCCCGAGATTGAGGGAGCTGGAGAATCGTAAAGTCGGGATCAGCATATACAATTTTCGTTCTGCGTTGGTGCGTTCGGTGTTCTGCGTAAAGTTTACGCGCCGAACGCCTCTCTCTGAACGCCGTTCGAACTTATGACAATGAATAGCCAAAAGATCGCCGCCATATTCCACGATATGGCCAATATCCTGGAGATAAAAGGAGCCAATGTCTTCAGGGTCAGGGCTTATCAAAAGGCGGCGCAGAACATTGAAAGCCTGGGCGGGGAGCTGGATGATTATCTCCGCCAGGATAAATTAAAAGAGATCCCCGGTATCGGAGAGGACCTGGCGGAAAAAATAAAAGAGTATTACCGTACGGGAAAGATCCGCGCCTACCAGCAGCTGCAGAACAGTATTCCCCAGGGGCTCCTGGCCATCCTGGACATCCCTTCTGTGGGCCCCAAGACCGCGAAATTATTATATGAGAAACTTAAGGTCAAGAGTATTCCCGACCTGGAAAAGGCGATCAGGAAAAATAAGCTGCGGGGTATATTCGGGATAAAAGATAAAACGATCGAGAACATACTTAAAGGTATCGCGCTGGTAAAAAGGGGCAAAGAAAGGATGACCATTGCCCAGGCGGCCCAGGCGGCCGATGAATTCCTGGGCTATTTAAAAAATCTGCCCCAGATCAAAAAAATTTCCCTTGCCGGGAGTCTTAGAAGGCAAAAAGAAACGGTCAGGGATATTGATATTCTGGTAATTTCCCATGACCCGGATAAGGTCATGGATGCCTTTGTGAATTTTCCCGGCACGCGTGAGATCCTGGCAAAGGGGCGGACTAAGTCTTCGTTGCGCACAAACCAGGACGTGCAGGTGGATTGCCGGGTAGTAGAGGCAAGTTCTTTCGGGGCGGCTTTGTTATATTTTACCGGTTCCAAGAGCTTTAACATCAAATTACGGCAACTGGCGATAAAAAAAGGCCTGAAGATCAACGAATACGGGGTATTCAAAGGTGATAAGTTCCTTGCCGGGGGCAGTGAAGAAGAGATTTTTAAGGTCCTCGGGATGGATTATATCGAGCCTGAATTACGCGAGGATAACGGAGAGATCGAGCTGGCAAGGCGTTCCCGGCTTCCCCGGCTCATCCAATTGTCCGAGATAAAAGGCGATTTACACGCGCATTCCCTCTGGTCGGATGGAGGTAATACTATCGAGGAGATGGCCCTTGCCGCGCGGGAGCGGGGGTATGCTTATATCGCGATTACCGATCATTCGCAGAGCCTTAAAGTGGCCAACGGTTTATCGGTCGCCGAGCTAAAAAAGAAAAAGTCACAGATCGATAAGCTGAACGCTAAACTGAAAAATTTCCGCGTCCTTTACGGCACGGAAGTGGATATTACTTCCGAGGGCGCGATAGATTATCCGCAAGGCGTCCTGGCGGAATTCGATATTGTCGTGGCCGCCGTGCATACCGGGTTCAAGCAGTCGCGCCAGCAGCTCACCCGGAGAATTATCCGTGCCTGTCAAAATAAATTTGTGCATATTATCGCCCATCCCACCGGCAGACTTTGGGGCTTAAGAGAGCCCTATGATATTGATTTGGAAGAGGTATTTAAAGTAGCGGCGCAGACAAATACCCATCTTGAGATAAATTCCTTTCCGCAGCGGCTGGACCTAAACGACCATAATTGCCGTTTCGCCAAAGAAAAAGGGGTAAAATTCAGTATCGGCACGGATTCTCACGAGACGGCACAGTTAGCTTCCATGAAGTTCGGTGTCTCTGTGGCCAGGCGCGGCTGGCTCGGCAAAGAGGATGTAATTAATACACTGCCGCTGGAAAAATTGTTGAAGGAGATTAAGAAATGAATAGACCACGAACCACGAACCACGAACCATGGACCACGAACCACGTAAGCTTGGTTCTTGGTTCTTGGTTCTTGGTTCTGGCTAATTTGTTTCTTCTTTTTGGCTGTCAATCGCAGCCTCTTTATAAAGAGACCCAAGCCATAATGGGAACCTTTATCGAGGTAACTTCTTCCGACCGGCGCGCACCAGGGATAGTTTTTGACGAATTCAAAAGGATCGAAAGATTATTAAGTAAATATGATTCGCAAAGCGAGATCTTCAGGTTGAACCAGCAGGGGCGCCTGCAAGCCAGCCCGGAAACTTACGATTTGATCAAGCGGTCAAAGGAGCTTTCCCGGGTTACCGCCGGGGCCTTTGATATTACCGTGGGCCCCCTGATGGACATTTGGGGTTTTGCTGACCGGGATTTTCAGATACCTTCCCGGGCGCAGATACGCCGCGCCCTGGCCCTGGTCGGATCGGATAAAATCATTTTGCAGGATGCCGATAATGTGGTAAAATTAAAAATTCCCGGAATGAAGCTGGATCTGGGGGGGATCGCTAAAGGTTTTGCCATTGATCGCGCCGTTGCCAGGCTCAAATCCAGCGGCATCACCAGCTGCCTGATCAATGCCGGCGGCCAGGTTTTTTGCCTGGGCAGCAAGTCCGGAGTTCCCTGGCGGGTGGCCATTCAGGACCCGCGTAATAATGATTTTCGGGGATACCTGGAGCTGGTGGACAGGACCATCGCCACCTCCGGTGACTATAACCAGTATTTCATCCGGGATAACCGGCGTTACAGTCATATTATCGATCCGCGCAGCGGCTATCCG
Source organism: Candidatus Omnitrophota bacterium (assembly GCA_028716305.1). GTDB lineage: Bacteria > Omnitrophota > Gorgyraeia > Gygaellales > Profunditerraquicolaceae > JAQUQA01. Next base: position 4,528 of record JAQUQA010000045.1, read on the forward strand.
GCTGATTCAGGGGTAGTCTCGGTTACGGTAATTTCCGATCAAGGGGCTTTGGCCGATGGTTTGTCCACGGCCATTTTCGTGTTGGGTAAAGACAAGGCCCGCCTGTTGGTAAATGATTTTCCCGGCACAGAGGTCAAGGTCATCGAAGAAAAGGACCTTGTTTTTAAAGGGAAGAATATAGAGAGATGAAGAACCAGGCTCCCAAAAAAATAGACGTCATCGCGCTTTTTCTGCCCGAGATAAAGGAATTCATCGAGGCAAAGGATTTTAACGCCTTGAAGGCCTTTTTAAAGAGTTTTCATTCCGTTGACCTGGCCCTGGGGTGGTGGCACCTGGATCCTCCGGAGAAAATCCTTGTTTTTAAATTACTGGGGACCAAAAAAAAGGTTGAGGTTTTCGAGAACCTGGTTTTCCCCGAGCAGACCTTTATCATCAATAATCTGGATAACGCCGAGTTGGTGCAGATCATCAACGATATGGCGCCGGATGAAAGAGCGGATTTGTTCAAGGAGCTGCCGGAAAAAATATTAAAAAAATTTCTTAACCTGGTCAATAAGGAAGAGGCCCAGGATATCAAGAGATTGATGGATTACCCGGAAGGAACCGCCGGCAGTCTTATGACCACGGAGTTTGTCGCCTTAAAGAAAGAGTTGACCGCCAAGCAGGCGATTCTGGCGATCCAGGAAAATTTACGCACCGAATACCGCAGTAATATCTATTCGGCCTTTATCACCGATGATAAGCGCCGCTTGATCGGCTATGTGCCGATCCAGGAGCTCTTGAAGGCCCCTCCGGACATCTCTATCAGAGAGCTGATGTACGCCTCGGAAGTAACCAGGATCAATGTCGAGGCGGCAGTAGGTGAGGTTGCCGGATTATTTAAAAAATACGATTTGCCGGATGCCCCGGTTGTGGACAAGGAAGGTACCTTGCTCGGCGTGATTACCGTCGATGATATTATGGATTTGCTGGAAAAACAGGCCACCAAGGAAATGTATGAGATCGGTAAGATGAGCCCCGAAGGCGGCGAGATCATCAGCTATGCCCGGGCCAGCACTTTTGAGCTGGTAAAACGGCGTGCCGGGTGGCTGATCCTGCTTCTGGTATTCGATTTTCTTACCGGGACAGTCCTGAAAAACTTTGAACATACCTTAAGTTCGGTGGTGGCGCTGGCTTTTTTTATCCCAATGCTGCTGGATACCGGTGGTAATGCCGGGGCGCAGACCTCGATCACCATTATTCGGGGGCTGGCAACCGGGGACGTCAATTTTAAAAATGTCTTTAAGGTAATCAAGCTGGAATTCAGCGCGGCTTTATTGATGAGCTTAATCATCGGCAGCGTGGCCTTTGGCCGGGCGTTTCTCCTGCAAAAGGATTTCAGCCTGGCAATAGTCGTTGGTTTAAGCATGATCTGTATCGGGATGCTTGCTATTTCTACGGGGGTGTTTTTACCGCTTTTCTCGAAAAAGGTCGGATTGGACCCCGCGGTCCTTGCCGGCCCGATCACCACCAGCGTGGTGGATGTCTGCGGCCTGATCATATATTTCAAGGTGGCGCAGATGTTTATTCCCGCGTTGAGAATGTAATTTGCGTTCAGCGTTTAAGCGTTCTGCGTTCGGCGTAAATTCAGGACCACGGACCAAGAACCGCGGACCAAGGGTCGTTCGGCGAGAGGCGTTCGGCGTTCAGCGTTGACACGTGCTCTGAACGCCGTTCGCGGAACGCTGAACGAAACAATAAATTGAGGCGAATATATGCCTGAATCTACTAAACTCACTATCCAGGATATCCTTTCTCTAAAAGGCAAGCGTAAAATCACTATGCTCACCGCTTATGATTATCCCACTGCCTCTTTAGTGGACCAGGCGGGCATTGATATGATCCTGGTAGGTGATTCGCTGGCAAACGTTGTTTTGGGTCTTGATTCCACGACCAAGGTCGGCATGGTGGAGATGCTCCATCACTCTAAAGCGGTGACGCGCGCGGTGAAGCACGCGCTGGTAGTCGGGGACATGCCTTTTGATTCTTATCAGTTGAATCCCAGGGAGTCCGCCAAAAACGCGGCACGCTTCATTAAAGAGGGGCTCTGTGATGCCGTAAAACTGGAGTGGTTTGCTGCCTGCCCCGAGGCCACCGAAGAGATCATTAAAAGCGGTATCCCGGTAATGGGGCACATCGGGTTGACCCCGCAGACCGCGGACAAGATCGGTGGGTTCAAGGTCCAGGGCAAAGACGCCCAGGCGGCCCAGCGTCTGATCGATCAGGCGCTGTTACTGGAGCGCTTGGGGTGTTTTTCACTGGTGCTGGAGTGCGTGCCGGATAAAATTGCCGAAATGATCGCCGGGAAACTGCGCATTCCCTTGATCGGTATCGGTGCCGGAGCCGGCTGCGACGGACAAGTGCTGGTGATCAATGATATGCTGGGGTTGTTTGAGCGTTATACCCCGAAGTTCGTGAAAAAATATGCCAATCTTTCGCCTTTGATCCTCCAGGCGATAAATGAATATAAGCAAGAGGTTGTCCAGGGGAGATTTCCGGCTAAAGAGCACACTTTTTCCATTAAAGAAGATGAGATGGGCAAGCTTAAAAGAAAGGAAGGATAGCTGATGAGAGGCCATTCAGGTCATAAGCCCGGAAAGAAGCTCTCCAGGTATTTTCTGATCGCGGTGGCATTGTCTCTGGCGGTGGTCCTGATTTTCAAGCTTAGCGGGCCGTCTCTGCTGCAGCTCTACATTAAAAGCGGTATTGGAAGCTGCGAAGAGATCCCCATCCTCTGTATGACGCCGCATGAGGATATCAACACCTCCGGGCTCACTCCCCAGCTTGCCGATAGTTTTCTTCCTTATGAATTCGAGAAGATGGAGATCCGCATCCCCAAGGGGTTTTGCGTGATCCAGGAGACCGAAAAAAGAGTTTATTATAAACGTAAATCGCGCCGGGAAAAGACCTCGACGGTTTACCTGCTTTATAAACCGCCTGATTTTTTTATCGGCCTGTTCCCGCAGCTGCCTAAATACGGCATCGCCGACAACTATAATTTTATCAGGCATACCATGTACGCCAGCCTGCCGGGGGTGCAAAATATCGTCGATACTTTTTTCGTGATCATGAAGGGGATATTCATTCCCGACCTGGGTGACCAGAGGAACGTGAAAATGGCGCGTTTTTCCCTGGGCAGCCGCAAAGGTTTTATCAACTATAACCTTTCCGGTAAGGAGCAATTCTTCGATTGCAATGTTATCGACGCCAAGGACGGTTTTTTTAAAATATACATTAAAGACATGCGCGGGAAGCTTGACCTGGACAGCGTGCTGGCGATGATTTCGACGGCCCGGTCCAGAGAATAGTGCAAAACTCAAAGCGCAAAGCGCAAAACTACAACGTAAAACGCAAAACTAAAACTTAAAACTTAAAACTTAAAAATTCAGCTTTAAGTTGTAAGTTATCAGCTGTAAGCTTGAGGTTTTTAAATTTACGCACTACGCAATACGGAATTTACTTTTTACGTTACAGTTTTTCGTTTTAAGTTTTAGTTTTGCCTTTTGCGCTTTAAGTTTTGCGTTCTTATTGACAAGTGCCGCTATTCTATGATAGAATTCAAGATTCTTAATGGTCAATCCGAAGGAGGATTATGCTGTCATATAATCTGATCAATCGCAGGAAAAACCTGCGGGTTTACACGCGTATCCCGGTGGTCTACGAGATCAAGAGCATCCAGGATAAAACCGTCCGCAAAAAAACCGGTGTGATCAAGAATATTTCAGCCGACGGGGTTTGCCTGGAGATCGACCTTGAGATAGACGAGGCCCTGGCCCTGAATTCCGAGTTGAGCGTTAAGTTCCAGCTGCCCAAAGAGGACCTTTTTATCGAGG
>JAQUQA010000046.1:0-6320 GCA_028716305.1 Candidatus Omnitrophota bacterium
AAGTTTGACCGCAAGACCATCGATTCCTGGATCGCCTCCGGCAAAGTCGGTAAATAAGGAAAGGGCTAATGACTGAAGAAAAACTTTTGAACATCAGGGATGTCTCCGAGATCCTCGGGCTTTCCGAGAAAGAAGTGATCGACCTGGCGGAGAAGGGTTCCATCCCGGCTTATAAAATCGGGGGGATATACCTGCGCTTCAAGCGCCAGCAGGTTGAGGAAATTAAAAGAAAGCTGAAGCTTCTCTCCCGCAAGGAGATTAGCAATCAAAAATATACTTTTACCGACAGGTTGAGTGATTTCTTTTATTTCAACGATTTCTACATCCTTTCCTTTTTGGTTATAGTTTTGATACTTTTCATCATTTTTCAGGGATACTAACAGCAATGTCTTTTAAGACCGGATTTTGTGATCTGGGATTCGCGAAGATCGATATCGACAGAAAGAACAGGCGGGGTTTTTCGGAGGCGGTATATTGTCCCGGTAAGACCAAAGAGCACCTGCGGGATATCTGCCGCCGGCTATTGGAGAATAAGCAGGATCTGATCCTTACCAAACTGGAAAAAAAAGTCTATTCTTATCTCAAGAAGTCTATCCCCCGTTTAAAATATAACACTAAGGCAAAATTCGGTTTTTTGGAAGTAACCCGTAAAAAACAAAAATCCGGTTCGGTGGCGGTAGTTACTGCCGGCACCGCCGATATCCCGGTTGCCGAGGAGGCCGTGGCGACACTTGAGATTATGGGGGCGCGCGCGGTCAGGCTTTATGATGTGGGGGTCGCCGGAGTGCACCGGTTGATGCATAACTTGGATGTTTTAAGGCAGGCCAGGGTAATCATTGTCGTGGCCGGCATGGAAGGGGCGCTGGCAAGCCTGGTCAGCGGCCTGGTCAAGTCGCCGATTATCGCCGTTCCCACAAGCTGCGGATACGGAGCTAGCTTCCAGGGGCTCTCTGCCTTGTTGACCATGCTGAACTCCTGTTCGCCGGGAGTGGTTGTGGTCAATATCGATAACGGGTTCGGTGCCGGATATTTCGCCAGCCTGATTAGTTAGTTATAAGTTGTAAGTTATAAGTAAAATAATGAAAAGTAAAATCGGCATAAAAGAAGCGGTAAAATTTCACGGACATTTAGGGCCTTATTTAATATTAGGGGTTTTGGCCGGAGAGGCCGCTTTAAAGAAACTTAAAGCAAAAAAATATTTCGGAATCCGTCTGAAAGTTTACGGAGCGAATAAAAGGCCGAAGTCCTGTCTGATAGACGGCCTGCAGTTATCGACGGGGGCGACTCAAGGTAAGGGCAATATCGAAAAATTTGACGGCCCGAAGATCAAGATATTGTTTTTCAATTGTTCCGGCAAAGCTAAGCTGACTCTGCATTTTAAAAACAGCCTGCTGCGGCAGCTGGAGACGGCAAAAACACACAAAGACGCTGAATCATTGGCAAGACGGCTTTATAAGACAGATCCTTTAGATATCTTTTGCTTAGAACTTAAAACTTAAAACTTAAAACTGGAGATCGGCATGGCCTTATCAGGACTCGATATTTATAAGCTGTTACCTAAAACAAACTGCCGCAAATGCGGTTTTGCCACCTGCCTGGCTTTTGCCATGCAGCTGGCCAAGAAAGCCGTCGGAATAGACAAGTGTCCATATTTGAGCGAGGAAACTAAAAATATCCTTGAGGCCTCCAGTCAGCCCCCGATAAAGCTGGTTACCGTCGGGACAGGGGATTCTGCCTTACAAATCGGAAACGAAACGGTGATGTTCCGCCACGAGGAAAAATTTCATCATCCCTGCGGCATCGGCTTTATCCTGAAAGACAGTCTTTCTCCGGCAGAGTTGAAAACCAGCCTGGAAAAAATCAGCCGGCTCAATTTTGAACGGGTCGGCCAGAAGCTTGAGGTTAATCTGGTTGCTTTAAAACAATGCGGCACCGCTGAAAAGTTTATCGCCGCCCTAAAAACGGTCCAGGCGGCCACTGCCCTGGGAATCGTCTTGATCAGCGAGGACCAGGCCGCCCTTAAAGAGGCTTTGCAGCTGGTCAAAGACAGGAAGCCGCTTATCTTCGGGGCAACTAAAAAAAATTATCTGGCGCTGGGAGAACTGGCAAAAGAGTATAACGCCGGGCTGGTTGTTTGTGCCGGAGACCTGGAAGAAATTGCCGCACTGACTAAAGAATTGAGCGCCAAAGGGGCGGGGGAACTGATTATTGACACCGGGAAAAAACCCCTGCAGCAAAAGCTCTGGGACCTTACCCAGATCAGGAGGCAAGCCTTAAAGAAATCGAACCGCGCCCTTGGTTATCCTGTTTTGGCGGTCGCGCAAAATGACGACCCGCTGCGGGAGGCCGTTGAAGCGGCCACCTATATTTCTAAATATGCCGGGATCGTACTGGTTAGCGGAATGGATTCCTGGGAGGCGTTATCGTTATTGACCTTGCGGCAGAATATCTACACCGACCCGCAAAAGCCCCTGCAGATAGAACCTAAGGTTTATCCCATCGGCCAGGTTACCGAGAAGTCGCCGGTTTTGATCACGACAAATTTTTCTTTGTCTTATTACACCGTTTTGGGCGAGGTAGAGGCCAGTAAGGTGCCGACTTATATCATCAGTATCGATACAGAGGGGATGTCGGTCTTGACCGCCTGGGCGGCGGAAAAATTTACTCCCGCGAAGATCGCGGATTTTCTGGAGAAGACCGGTATTCGCGAAAATCTCGCGCATAAAAGAATAGTCATCCCGGGTTATGTAGCGGTGATGTCCGGAGACCTGGAAGATAAATCGGGATGGGAAGTGATCGTCGGCCCCAAGGAGGCGGCCGGGATCCCGGCATTCCTGAAAAAAATATAAATGCAGAAATATAAAGTAACTTTTTTACCGGATCACAAGACCGTGGAGGTCGAAAAAGACAGGACGATACTGTCCGCGGCTAACTCCTGCGGGATCTATATCAATTCCGTTTGCGGCGGCGACGGTGTCTGCGGTAAATGCAAGGTTATCGTGAGATCCGGAGAAGTGGTTACCCTGCCTAATGGGATCATCAGCCTGGAGGATAAAAAAAAGGGGATTTATCTGGCTTGTCTGACGACTGTGCATGGCGACCTGGAAGTGGAGATCCCGGTTGAATCCCGGCAGTATTTCGAGAAGGTCCCGGAAAGAAAAATAGACGAGAGGTTAAAAGGTTTTTATGTCAAGCCGGAGGAGCTCCAGGCGCAACCGCCCATCGGTACGGAAAAAAGTTTCGATCACTCACCTTTTATAGAAAAACTTTACCTGGAATTAGACCGGCCGAACCTAGAAGATAACACCGGGGATCTGGAAAGGCTGTATCAGGGGATCCGTTCCTCATCTAATTTTAACCTGGTGCGCAGGATAGATTTTAACGTTTTGCGGACCGGCCTGGCCAATATCAAACAGCTGGGTGAATTATTGCGCGATTCGGATTGGCAGATTACGGTTACCCTGGCCCTGGGAGAGGGGGTAACGGAGATCCTGGCGATCGAATCCGGGGATACTACGCAGAATAATTTCGGCGTTTGTTTCGATATCGGGACCACGACAATTACCGGGCAACTGGTGAACCTGAATACCGCAGGCGTCCTGGGGACAAAAGCGGTTTACAATAAGCAGGCCTCTTTCGGCAGCGATGTGATCACGCGAATAATTTTTGCCCAGGAAGAGGGGGGTTTAGAGAAACTGCACCAGGCGGTAAGCGATACGATCAATCAGATCATCAAGGAGCTGATTTCGGAACACGCGGTGGACCTTAACGATGTGAACTGCATATTCTGCACCGGCAATACTACCATGATCCATCTTTTATTAAGTATTGATCCGACTTATATCCGCCGTCAGCCTTATGTGCCGACGGCTAATTTTTTCCCCGCCATCCGCGCGGGGGAGGCGGGGATCCATATCAGTCCCCGGGGGCTCTTGGTTTGTGTCCCGGGAGTTTCCAGCTATGTCGGCGGAGATACTACCTGCGGGGTCTTATCCAGCGGTTTGCACGCGCAGGAGGAACTGGGATTGTTGATCGATATCGGCACTAACGGAGAAATAGCCCTGGGAAACAATGAGTTTTTGATCAGCGCCGCGGCCTCGGCCGGCCCGGCATTCGAAGGAAGCGGAGTTGCCTGCGGGATGCGCGCGGGAAACGGGGCGATAGAAAAAGTAAAAATCAACGCCGCTGATCTTAATCTTAGTTATAGCACGATTGGTAACACGGCCCCCCGGGGAATTTGCGGTTCGGGGTATATCAGCTTGATCGCCGAGTTGCTGCGCGCGGGAGTAATCGACCGCAGCGGTATGATCTTGATCGATCACAAGACGCGTATCCGTAACACCGAAGAAGGCAGGCAGTTCGTGGTTGTCTTTAAGGAAGAAACACAAACCGGCGCGGATATCGTTATTACAGAGTCGGATATTGAGAATTTAAAACGGGCCAAGGCCGCGATTTATTCTGCCAGCGCGATATTAGTCAGGCATATGGAGATGGATTTTGGCCAAATAAAAAGGATCTATATCGCCGGAGGTTTCGGCAACGTCCTGGATATCGAGAGCGCGGTAAGTATCGGGCTGCTTCCCGATCTGGAGCGGACACTTTTTTCTTTTATCGGTAACAGCGCGATTGCCGGCGCCAGGGAGATGTTATTCTCGGCCCAGGCCAGGGAGCGCGCGGATGAGATTGCCCGCAAGATGGCGTATCTGGAGCTTTCGGTGGAACCGCGTTATATGGATGAATACATGGCGGCGTTGTTTTTTCCGCATACCGACTTAAGTAAATTTCCGAATTCGAGGTTTTGATGGGATATGTTATCGCAGTGGCCGGAAAAGGCGGGACCGGCAAGACTACTGTTTCGGCGCTGATCGTCAGGTTGCTGAAAGAGAAGAAATGCGGGTCGATCCTGGCCGTTGATGCCGACCCCAACAGTAATCTTGCCGAGGCCCTGGGGGTTACGGCCAAGGAAACTATCGGGTCGATCCTGGACCGGCTTTCCGCTAATCCGCAGGAGGTCCCTCCGGGAATGGGTAAGGATAGTTATGTGGAATACCGGGTTCAAACAGCGATAGTCGAGGGGGATGGATTTGACCTCTTGGCAATGGGGCATCCGGAAGGCGCGGGTTGTTATTGTTACGTGAACAATGTTTTACGGAACGTGATCTCCAAGCTGGTAAAGGATTATGATTTTATCGTCTTGGATAATGAGGCCGGGTTGGAACATCTTTCCCGCAGGACCACCAGGAACGCGGATGCCTTGTTGATAGTTTCCGATGCTTCATCGGTCGGCCTGAAAGCGGCCCAACGGATTAACCAGCTGGTAAAAGAGCTGGATATTCGCGTGAAAAATAAGTTTTTGATCGTTAATCGTTCTTCCGGCGGCCCGGATAAGGAAAAGGTCCTCGGGACCGGCCTGGAATATTTGGGCCATCTGCCGCTTGACGGGCAGATCAGCGAATTCAGTCTCAAAGGGGCCGCTTTGATGGATTTGGATGATAACAACGCGTGTCTAAACGCATTAAAAAAAATTGGAGAAAAGATATGGCACAAGAGTTGATTTTGGAAAAATGGTCCAGTTCGGTTTCCCAGGTTTTTATTGGAGCGACAAAGGAAGAAGGGGGCACCCGCGGCAAAACCATAAAAGTCGGGGGGCAGGCCGGGCTTCCTTTTTTATTCGCGGAAGGGGTAATTCCTAACCCCGCGGTTGTCGCCTTTGAGGTTTGGGATATTTTTCCTGCGGATTGGCCGGATTCCCTGGTGCGGGCATATTCCGAGAAACTGTTGAAGGACCCGCTTGCCTGGGCCAGGCAATGCGTGGATAAGTATGGTGCCGAACTTATTTGTTTGAGGTTACAGGGGGCGCATCCGGATTCCGGTGACAGGGCCGTGGATGAAGAGGTAAAACTGGTCAACCGGCTGCTCAAAGAAGTCAGTGTCCCATTGATCATCTTAGGCAGCGGTGACGACGCCAAAGACAACCAGTTAATGCCGGCAGTTTGCGAAGCAGCCAAAGGCGAGCGCTGCCTGATCGGTAGCGCCGTGCAGGATAATTACAAGACCTTGGCCGCCGCGGCCCTGGCCGACGGGCATAATCTGATTGCCGAATCGCCGATCGATATAAATATCGCCAAACAGCTCAATATTCTTATTTCAGATATGGGATTGCCGTTGGACCGGATAGTGATTAACCCCACGATCGGCGCGCTTGGTTACGGCCTGGAGTATGCCTATTCGATAATGGAGCGGGCGCGTTTAGCCGCCCTGGCAGGCGATAAGAGCGTAGCCAGCCCTTTTATTTGTTTTGTCGCCCAGGAATCCTGGCG
>JAQUQA010000046.1:6420-8321 GCA_028716305.1 Candidatus Omnitrophota bacterium
ATAATCGGTGAACTGATCAACGGGATGTATGCCGACATCGGCAAGGCGATCAAAGAAAAAGATAAGAAGGTAATTCAAAAATACGCCCAGGAACAAATTGCCCACGGGGCGGACGCCCTGGATTTAAACTGCGGCCCGGCTTCCCGCGAACCGGTTTCCGATATGCCCTGGCTGGTGGAAACGGTCCAGCAGGTTACCGATAAGCCGCTGGCCCTGGATTCGAGCAAGCCGCAGGTGATTGAGGCCGGATTAAAAGTATTGAAGAACAAGGCAATTATAAATTCCACCACCGCGGACCGGGAAAAATTAGAGATATTAGTGCCTTTGGCTAAAAAATATAATGCCAGGTTGATCGGTATTACGATCAGTTCCGGCGGGATCCCGCAGAATAAAGACCAGCGCGTAGAATTGGCGGCCAACATTGTTTCGACCTGCGTGGATCTGGGGTTTCCCGTTGAGGATCTTTATCTTGATCCGATTGTTTTGCCGGTGAATGTGGCGCAGGCGCAGATGCGGGATATTCTGGATTCGATAAAAGAGTTTAAGATAATTTCCGACCCCAGCCCCAAGACGATCGTCGGATTAAGCAATGTCTCGCAGGGGACCTCTGTCCGCGGCCTGGTAAACCGGATATTCCTGACCATGGCCATAACTTACGGCCTGGATGCGGCGATCCTCGACCCTAAGGATAAAGAGCTGGTGGATTCCGCGATCACCGCGGAGTTGATCCTGAATAAACATATCTACTGTGATTCATTTCTCGACGCCTGTAGAAAGAAATAAGCAACCCTTATGGAGGCAAGGTAAAATGGCCCGTAGAAAAGTATTGCGTCACCTCTTCAGGTTTAAGGGGTTTTGGCAAAGCGTCGGGGTGGCAACAGTGGGCATAATTTATCTTTTTCGCTATCACCGTAATATGCGGATCATGTTTATGATGGGGGTGGCTTCTTTTCTGGCCGGCCTGTTGTTGAGGCTTAATGCCATCGAATTGGTTGCTTTATGTATTACCATCACCGTGGTATTTATCGCCGAGATCTTTAATACCGCCATCGAGATCCTGATGAACATCCTGACTACCCGGTATCACCTGAAGATCAAGCTGGTCAAGGACATCGCCGCGGCGGTGGCGCTTTTGGCCTGCCTTAATGCCATTGCCGTAGGGTATATTCTTTTTGCCAGGAAAATCTGCCAGGGCTTAAACTAAGGAGCTGAATATGGAGATCCAACAGATTAAGACAAAAGCACAGCGGGAATTCAACCGGGCCGTTTGCCTGATGAGCGTGATCCCTTTTTTAGTATTTATCTATCTTTTGGTGGGTAAGCTTGCTGCGTTCCCGCTAGTTTCCGGGGAGGACGGGTATATCCTTTTGACCGTTTCCTTGTTAATACTCCTGGGTATAATTACGGGGAAGAAGCTGATCTGGCTTTTGATCACCAAGATCATAGATTTCAGCCATCAGATGGTGCGGATGGAAAAAGAAATAATCGAAAAAAGCAGGCTGGCGGCCATTTCCGAAACCGTGCTTTCGCTGAGCCACGAGATCAACAATCCCTTATTGGTAATGCAGGGGAATCTCGCCTTACTGGAAAATGATTTCACGCAGAATGATATTCCGCTTTCTCTAAAAGAGAGGCTTGCCCAGACGAAAAACCATTGCGAGCGGATCATGGAAGTAACCAATAAGATGTTAAGTATCGAGAAGCCTTCTTTGACCACGGTTTACGCGGATACAAAAATCCTTGATTTAAGAGATTCCCGGTAAGAGGCAAGAGCGCTTCGTCCGCGAAAATCTTTTTAGCATAAAATTACTTGTTTTATTTTAATAACTTATCTATAATATATTAAATGTTATCCCTCGGCCCCGGGGAGCAAAAAGAAAATGGCCTCGGGATAAATTCGC
>JAQUQA010000047.1 GCA_028716305.1 Candidatus Omnitrophota bacterium
TTTTAGCCGCGGAAAGGTCCTTTCTGGATTTTGCCGCGTAGGCCAGGTCCATTGCCTCCCACATTTTCCGGTTGAATATCTCCGGCTCAAGAATCGGCGAATCATCGGCAATTGTCTCAAAGGGGATCTCTTCGGTAAAACTCCTCTTGCCTGCCAGCTCTTCCAGGTAATCGCGCGCCTTTGAGAAGTCCTGCCGGCCCAGCGGGATCTGGTCATAAAATGACCGGTAGGTGTCTTCCAGGACAAAAGGGTTGGCTCCCGACAACGGCAGGACCACCCAGGTACTGACCGTGCTGCCGCCCTGAATGGTAATCCGCCCCTCTTTGTCTTTGGCAAAAAATATCGGGGTCTTCCAGCCGCTGGCCAGAACTTTCTCGATAGAACCAAAAGGCCCAACCTCTACACCCTGCCCGGTAGCATAAAAGGCGACCTTGGAATTAATCCGGGAATTTTCATAGAAACAATTCAGCGCCTCTTTCAACAGGGTTTCTGCCAGGGCCTTGTAAAAGACCGCGGAATCTTTATCGCCGGCCTTGAAGAATCTTACCGCGTTCTTCTGCAGCGCCAGGGCCACTCCGGCCGTCCACTCCACCGAACCTACCGGGCGAAAGCCATTACGCACCTCTTTTACCCGTTCATCCAGGGCATCGCTGAAATCGCAAAGGATAAACGACTCTTCTCTTCTGTCAGGCAAGGCCAGCCGCACCTTAACCAGGCTGCGGCCGAGCATGGTGCGGGTCAAGTTTTTTAGTTCGCCCGCGCTAAAACGCTCTCCTGCCGGCCCGCACATGGTCCAGGAGTAGACATCCGTAGCGAAAATCGTGCTCGGCTGGCCAAACCAGACCCCCTGGTCAATCGTTCCCTGCCAAGGGTGATAGACATTCTCCTTGAACCAGTCAAAGGCGCGTTCAGCGGCGGCTTTCCATTTGGCATCGCCGGTCAGTTGATAAAACATCAAAAATGCCGCGTAGGCATCCATATGCGGCTCGGTATGCACCTTTTGCCAGGCGCGGTCCCCGTCAGTGACGCCGCCGTCAGCTGCCTGCATGGCCAGGAGCACCTCGCCCAATCCCAAAGCCTGGTCATGGTATTTCTGGGGGTTAACCGCCAGCATGGCAAAGATCACAAAAGAGATCGGGCCGGGAGTAGTCCAAAACTCCAGTTCGCTTTTTCCCTGTCTGCGCGAAGAGGTAATATCCAGGGCGTTGATCAGGGCCTTTTCTTCCCGGATTGTCCCGTTTTTGGAGCGGTATATCTTCAGGATCCCATAGACCCCGTTACTATCCGCGCGCTCCTTTAATTCATTCATCGGTATGGCTAAGCGCGCGGCAAAATAATCCATGATCTCCTCGGCCTCTTTATCCCTGCCGGCGGCCTTTAAAACCAGCGCGTCCACGGATTTATCATAGAGAAAAGCGACCTTTTCGTATCCCGGATGCCCCCAGTGGCTGGGCGCTAATTTTGTTTGGGGATCGGATAACGCCAGGATACCGCCAGCCACCCCCTGGATATAGTCATCTTCTGAGGCGGCCGCCGGATTAAACGAGGCAGCAACGATCAATAAAGACAAAAAAAAGATGTACCTGGTTATTTTCTTCATGGGTTTGCTTGAGACGATTGGTGCTTAAGGAGGGCACTCTCTAATAAGCGGATCTCCTGGTGATGTCCTTGACTACCGGCATTTTCGGTATGGCAAAGGGATTGTTGTTTGTCTTAAAGGGGTTGATACCGTTCGGATAGAGATATTCGGAAAAAGCGGAAAATGGCCCGTCAATACTGCTCAAATTATTATACGATGGATCATAGAACGTCGGCTGGGCAATCGGCTGCGGCCGCAGATAATCATCATAGGGGATCAACCCGGAGATAAAAGAGTCTTTATTGATATCGGGCATCTTGGGTAATTGAAAAGGGTTCTTTGCTAACGAGCTGCTTGTGTTCAGGTATTTATCCTGCAGGTAATCCGGGCTGAAAGGGTCATTGTTTTTTCCGATATAATTCGGATTAAGATAAGGGTTCAGGTAATCATTTGCCGGGAAAAGCGCCTGCTGATCCCAGTAATCCCCTGCCGACACAGGGCAAAATGCAGGGCAAAAAATAAATAAGATAATCACCGCCAAAGCGGCAACGTGGCTTTTTTTCCTCATTGATACCCTCCCAGCAAAACAGACACCCACGTTGCTTAAGAAGCGATAATTATCTACCTTTATATTATAGCATATTTTATGGTAATTTAAAGGCAGGAGATTATTTTTGTTTTATAAAAAGCAAAATCCTGCCGGTTGAAAAAGGCCCCGAATGTGCTAAAATATGGCTGGATCCGCTATCGTTATGCCAAGGAAAAACCAACTTTTCATGGATCAGGCCGATGGAACCCGCTGGCAAAGAAATCTCTGTAATTATCCCTACCTATAACCGCGCAAAATCCCTCGAGCTCTGCCTGGAGCACTTGCTTAAGCAAACCATTGAGATGGGTAGGTATGAAATCATCGTTGTCGATGACGGCTCAAGCGATAACACGGCGGAAGTAATTAAAAAATACCAGAACCATAACCGGTTAAAAATCAAATACTTGCGGCAAAACAACCGCGGGCCAGCGGCGGCGCGTAACAGAGGTGCCGGGAATGCCTGCGCAGAGATCCTTTTCTTTATTGATGACGACTGCCTGGCGCAAAAAGAAACCCTGGAGAAGATCAGCGCAGAATTCCGCCTGCCCGGGAGAAAAAATGCCATCCTAGGCGGATTTAAGACGCCCGGAGGAAAAAATCTCCTCGGCAGGGCCGTGGATTTGGCCTGTGGAGACGATGGCCGGGTAAAAAGCCGCTCCGAAGAAGTGTTATTCCTGCCCGCCTCCAATCTCGCGTTAAGCAAATCTCTATTTCTCGGAGAAAACAAATTCAATGAAAGCCTTAAATCGGGAGAAGACAGCGAGTGGTGCCTGCGGATGAGAGAAAAGGGGCACAGGATGATCAAATCTCCCGCGATCATTGTCGAACACAGGCACCAAAGAAACAGCCTCTATGAATTGATAAAGCAGACCTTCCTTTGGGGAAAAGATAGCGATCCGCAGGTTTATCTGAATTTTAAAAAACTGATCAGCGAAAACGAAAGCACCTTTAACCGCTCCGGCATAAATTTATTTTTTTTAACGGCCAGGCACCCGAACCTGTTTTTCATCCTTCTTTTTTCCGGCCTGGCCCCGGTGATCGCCTTCGCAGAAACACTTTCTTTGTCCCTGCGCATTGCCAAGTCGCGTAAAAAAACCCTGCTTTTCTCTCCTTTATTTTTTCTGCGCGCCTTGAGCCGTCAGACCGGATTCACGGCATCCTTATTACGGCAAAGGCGCATCGCCAACCATAAAAACTCGCGCGGCCTAAGACAACTGTTATATTTCAATCTGAAGAGAAAATTCAACACTCCCCCCTACCTGGTCCTTTTTGTAACCAACAACTGTAATGCCGCCTGCGGCCACTGTTTTTACTGGCAAAGGACCGCTGAAAAAAAAGAGGAGTTGCCGCTGGAGGATTACGCCGGCCTGGCCGGACAGCTGGGCCTCCTGGAAAAGATCTCGCTGACCGGCGGAGAACCATTCTTGCGCGACGACCTCCCCAAAATCGCAGAGGTTTTTTATCGGGCAAACGGAGTTAAACATATCGGGATCACATCGAACGGACTGGATACGGAAAAGATCTGTGATTCATGCGAAAAAATCCTGCAAATTTGTCCTGGGGCGAACCTGGGGATCTGCCTGGGGCTGGATGGAACAAGAGAAAGCCACGACCGGGCCAGGGGCGTAGAAAACGGCTTTGACCGGCTGGCCAATACCTATCAGGGGCTTGGATCGCTTAAGACAAAATATCCCCGGCTTAAGATCAGCTTTAATTTCACCCTCACTAAAAACAACGCCGCTGAATTCATCCCGCTCTATGAGCTGGTGCGTAAGGATTTTCCGGAATGCCATCCTTTGACATTTTCCGTATTAAGATCAAACCCGGCCACGGGATGCCTTTGTGCCGGCCCCAGGGAATCCGCTTTAGATCCCCCCAGCTTAAACACCATCCTCCAGCTTGCCCAAATGATCCAAAAAGATTTAAGCGCCTCAGGTAAGGCCTGGCCGGACCTCTATCTTCAGGAGGCCTGTTTTGGGCATATCCTGGAAATATTGCGCCGGAAAAAACAGCTGATCCCCTGCCTGATGGGGCGCCTTTACGCGGTCATCGATGAAAGGGCAAACGTATATTTTTGTGATTTTCGCGGTAGTATAGGGAATTTGAAAGAAAAGGAATTCAGGCAGATCTGGAACTCGCAAGAGGCAAGAAAGCAGCGCCGGCAGATAAGCTCAAAGCAATGTTACTGTTACCATAATTTTTTCCAGGACTTAAACCTTAGGTACCAGCTGCTGGACCCGCGGGTCTTTATCCAGGCGATGGGAAAATTCCGCCGCTGGACAGGCTCTTAGGTAAAAAACGCTTCTTTATGAAACGGTGTAATTATAGGAAGGCTGCATCAGTTCATGAAAGGCAAAGTTATACCCTGAACAGGGCCCCCTGACACAGTTATTCCCCCAGAAGGAATCTGCCGGATAACCCGGAGGTATCTCGGTCGGCTCGCAATGGGCATAAGGACAGGTACACAAGGTAGGCCCTAATTTGATCGTGCAGCCGTAGCTGTAGCCAAAACCGTAGCAATAAGGAGATTGTTTACACCCTGCCAGGACCGCCATGTCATTACCTTTTACCAGCACGGTCAGCCGCGGCTTCACCCAATTTTTTACATCCATCAGAGTAACTCCTTTAGTTTAATTATACCAGATTTTATCCGGGAGGGGAGATTTTTTTAAAGGTCACAGAAATTCGGGACCACGTACCAAGGACCACGGACCACGTGAGGGCACAAGTCACAAGTCACACGTGCGAACGGCGTTCGGCGTTCTGCGTTCGGCGGAAGCGAACAGAGTGACACTTCACAGGACGTTCCCGGTTTCCTCCTCAATCTTCTAGTTTGATGTGCCGCTAAAGACGATAAACAGGATAGTCGAGGCCAAAATCACCAGAATTATGGCGATATGGAAAAAGTATTTATGCTTGATGATACGGTTGATCAATCGTAACCTCCTTTATCATACTACTCAATAAATTATCGCATAAATTAAGTATTGTGTCATTGGAATTAACTCTAAGTTCAGGACCAAGGACCAAGGTTCGTTCGGCGTTCAGCGTTCTGCGGAGCGTTACGAGGGGCGAATTACGAAGGACGAGGGACGAGATACGAAAAAAGCTTAATTATAACTTCTTTACCGCTAGTAAGCTAACACTCAACAGGATATCCCTCTCAAAATGGGCCCTGATCTACTTTTATGAGAATAAAAGTGTCACGCAATCGGCAAAGCAAATAGTCCATTTACCTGAAGACTGGTTATACCTTGAGGTCTTACAAGCATTAAACTGAAGGGAAGGATTGGTCGCTATACCCTGACCGCTTCCTCCAACTCCGTGCTTACAATAAGTTAGTACATCAGACTCTATGCCTCTGGTTAAAACTATCAATTTCGGCCTATGCCAAATTCTAATTTTTCTAGACATAAAACCTTTCTTTTTAATGATATAATTTTACCAAATTTTATCCGGAAAGAGAAATCTTTTTTTGCCGTATTTTGTCCGGGCGTTACGAGGGGCGAAGGACGAGAAACTAAGAGCAAAAAAGGTCACAAGTCACAGGTCACAAATCACAGGGATTCGGACGGCGTTCAGCGAGAGGCGTTCGGCGGAAGTTCAGGACCATGGACCAAGAACCAAGGACCACGCGAGGTCACAAGTCACAAGACACAAGTCACAGGTCACACGTTCGAACGGCGTTCGGCGTTCTGCGTTCGGCGGAGCCCCCTCAGAGGCCATCCCCGGGGTTCCATTATTCCACTTTCCCCTCCCCCCTAAAGATTCTCAATCGAGGCATTCTTCTGGCTTCTCGGGATTCACAGGGTGACTCCCCTACGCGTCCAGGGATTTTTGTGGGTGGCGCGGAGTGATTTCGAGCGGGGCAAAAAACACAAAAGAAGTGATTTTGTGGTTGGTTAGCCGGGTGGATTGATGGTAAAAGAGAATTCCGGCAGCGGGTGACGGCCGGGACGAAGCCCTTGCCCGCGCGCAACGATAGTGAGCACGGGCGAGGTGGACCGTTGCCGGGGAGGACCCGCTGCCACTTTAGCGAGTCTGAATGTTACCCGATGTTTTTCACTTGGATGGGCGCGTTTTGGGCGTAAGATCATAGGGCTATTTTTCTCTTCCTAATGCTTCCTTTAGCCCTTCAATAAAATCAAGGTCAACTTTATATCCTAATGATTGCGCCTTACACACATCATCCCAGGCTTTTTCATATTCTTGAATATGGAAATATGCTTTTGCTCTACCAATAAAGACTTCTGCTTTTCCCCTATCAAAATACGGATCAGTGCCCAAAAATGATTCGATTCTTTTTGTATAATCAGCAATGGCGTTGTTATAATCGCCTTTACCGATATGCGCAAGGGCTCTTTGAGAGTATACATCGTGGCATTGAGGTTCTTGTTTGAGAGTCTCGTCGTATTCCCTTATAGCGCGGTCATAGTGACCAGAGCGCAGATATGCATCTCCCTGACTCCAATGTTTTTGTGGATTATAAAACAAGGGGACTGAATAAAAGAAGAGCCAAATTGAGCTGATTATTACACCGAAAATAGCAGCAGAGTTACCTTGGAAAACATTAGCATTCCGTTTATTCATTATCAAAAAGATAATTCCGCATATAAATGCGCTCAAGCTTAAGATCCAGAACCCAAAAATTCCTGCCAATCCAAGTCCAAAACACAATAACGCTAACACGTGGATTCTATTATCACTCTTTACGCCTGATTTACTTAAATAACCCAAAAAAATTTTATAATTTACAAGAAGAGCTCCAATAACAATACTACACAAATAAGGAAACAGTTGTGATACTCTGGCAGCCTGGAGAGAGCTTGCAAAGATCATTAACAAGCCAAAGAGCATAAGAATAATACCGAATACTTTTAAGAATATTATACCCATTTTGCGCTTTGAGTTTTACGCTTAGAACTAAAAAAGCAACCCTTCGTCTCGCAGAGTTGCCGTAAATTTACCGAATTTTCTAGCTTCATTATCCTCCCCTACCGATTCCAAATCAAGCCTTTTTGCCCATCCTCCTCCCCTCTATAGATTCTCAATCGAGGCATTCTTCTGACCTGTCGGGATCTAGGGAGCAGTCTTTACATTCCTTCAGCTAAGCTTTAGGTATTTTTTGTGGGTGACTTGGCTGTTTTCGAGCGGGGCCTGTGGAGGCCCCGAGCGGGCATGGATCCCTGCTGCGCAAGCAGCAGGGAGAGCGAGGGGCCGGAACGGAGTGCAGCTGCGCCACGCCGGGGCGCAGCAAACGTCCCCGCGAGAAAATAGCCAAGGCAGGCCCTACAAAAAATACCTCTCACCAACCAGAAAAGAAAAACGCCCCGGAATATACTTCCGGGGCGTTAATAAAATGCCGAGAGAGAGAATCGGACTCCCCACGCGTCGCTTCCCAACAAATTCATAGACAGGGAAGCTCCTTAGGAGGGGGCAAGCCCCCTCCTAACGCTTGAAACCTGGATATTTTGTATTAAGGTATCGCTGTTCTCCCCCAATCGTGGGGGAATTCTTCCCCCACACCCCTTTGGCGTGGGGAGTACGCTAATCTTGACCAAAAGAAAGAACGCCCGGGAATAAATTTCCCGGGCGTTAATAAAATGCCGAGAGAGAGAATCGGACTCCCCACGCCGGCCTTTTCAGGGCCGCGCTCTACCACTGAGCTATCTCGGCGAATTCCTTATTTCAGTAGGGGACGGTTCTGTTGTACAACAGAACCGTCCCCTAATTCTAGGGTTTTGCCTTTTTATTAGCTTATAGCTTATAACTTACAACTTATAACTACACTTAGCACTTACTGAACTTACGCCGAACGCCTCACGCCGAACGCCGTACGAACCTTGTGACCTGTGCCTTGTGACCTCACTTGGTCCTTGGTTCTCGGTCCTTGGTTCTTGGTTCTGAAATTAACACTTTTCAAATTTATACAATTTTACCATAAAAGGCGCAAATAGCAAGTAGATTGCAAAAAGCGTAAAAATCGCCAATTCCGGCAAGAGCACCGAGGTAAACAGGTAAAAAACCATCAAAACCA
>JAQUQA010000048.1 GCA_028716305.1 Candidatus Omnitrophota bacterium
GGCCTGTCCGAATAAGGCCATTCGGATGAAAAAAGGCAAGCCGGTTTTTGATTATTCTAAATGTATCGCCTGCTTCTGCTGCCAGGAAGTCTGTCCGGCAGCGGCGGTTAAGATTAGAAAGTCACTGCTGGCTAAGATCGCGGGGTTATAACTTCAGATGTCAGATAACAGAAGACAGATAAACTTAAATTCTAAACTCTAAACCCTAAATCCTAAACAATGTTCAAATGACCAAAATTCAAATGACCAAAACACTAACTTATAAGAACCTCTGTTTTGAACCTTTGGTCATTAAAACATTAGGATTTGTTTAGAATTTAGTGTTTAGGATTTAGAGTTTTAGAGTCTATATACCTTGTCAATTTAAGATATGTATTAAATATGCAATTATCCAAGATGCGCGATAAGCTGGATATGGCCATTACTTACGGCAGCCGCCGCGCAGCCATGAAATTGGCCCGGGAGGCGTTGAAGAAAGCGCGCAGGCAGCGTCTTGGCGGGGAGATTTGTTATTTTCAGGGGCAGGTTGAGTTGATCAGGGAAAATTTCGTCAGCGCGATAGAGTATTTTGACGCGGCGATCCGTTACGACAACCGGGACGGCGGATCATACAATGACCGCGCGCTTTGCCTGGCGGAACTGGGGTTGATCGATGAGGCCCTGAAATGTTTTGACCAGGGTATCCGTGTCGAGAGAGATTACGCCACCATCTATCATAATAAAGGCTGGCTGTTAAATAATATCGGCAGGTATAAAGAAGCACTGGTTTGTTTTAAAAAGGCCTTACAGCTCGAGCCTGAGAGGGCGGTGACCTACGATAATCTGGCGGACGTATTGTTTAACCAGGGTAATTTTCACGCAGCGCTAAAAGCATACCGGAAGGTGCTGGCATTATTGCCCGCGCGCCGCTGCCCAGGGATCCGTAGTGAGATTAAGAAGAGGATAAAGCAGATTGAGGAGAAGATATGAACATCGAGACGATCTCGTGGCAGAACAACCGGATCAGGATTATTGACCAGACTAAGCTGCCGGGGCGGCTGCAGTATCTTTATATCAATAACCTGCGTGAACTCTGGCGGGCAATTAAAGAGCTGAAGGTGCGCGGAGCCCCGGCATTAGGGGCGGCGGCAGGATTGGGTATTTATCTGGCCGTAAAAGATTCGCGGGCGAAAACCTTTGGAGAATTTTCCGCGCAGCTTGATCTCGCGGCAAAGTACCTCGCATCCTCCCGGCCGACGGCGCGCAATCTTTTTTGGGGGATAGAGCGGGTTTGCCGAGTGGCCGGAAAAAACCGGAACGCAAGCTTGCCGCGGATAAAAGAACTTATTTTCCAAGAGGCCCTGCGGATAATTGAAGAGGATAAGCTCAGCTGCCGCAGGATAGGTGAGCTGGGATCCGCGTTGATCAATGACCGGGACACGGTTTTGACGGTATGTAATGCCGGGATCCTGGCGACAATCGATTACGGAACGGCATTGGGGGTAATCTACCGGGCCGTTGAAAAAGGAAAAAGAATAAAAGTCTATGCCTCGGAAACCAGGCCGCTTTTACAAGGGGCGCGACTGACCTCCTGGGAGCTAAAGAATAAAAAAATCCCGGTTACTCTGATCTGCGATAATATGGCCGCAACCCTGATGCAGCAGGGGAAAGTCGCAAAAGTCATTACCGGGGCGGACCGTATCGCGGCAAACGGAGACAGCGCCAATAAGATAGGGACTTACAGCCTGGCAGTGCTTTGCGCTTATCATAATATCCCTTTTTACATTGCCGCTCCGGCTTCGACTTTTGATCTGGGCAAAAGAAGCGGAAGAGATATTATTATAGAAGAACGCGACCCGCGGGAGATAACCGGATTGTTCTTTCGGCAGCCGATTGCCCCCAGAGGGGTGGAGGTTTATAATCCGGCTTTTGACGTGACGCCGCATCAGTTGATCACGGCGATAATTACGGATAAAGGGATTATTCGTAAACCTTGTAGAAAGAATATTAAAAGGGTCTTAAAATAAAAGGATGTTTCGTTCTGTGTTCTGTGTTCTGCGTTCGGCGTACGCACCAACGCAGAACGCTGAACGCAGCATCCATTACCTGTAATTTAACGATATGCGCATCAGTGAATTAGGCGAGTTTGCATTGATCGAAAGGTTCCGCCGGAGAATCAGGACCGATTCCTCCGTGATTAAGGGTTCAGGTGACGATTGCGCGGTTTTAAAGTTTGACCGCGCCAGATACCAGTTGTTTACCTGCGATATGCTGGTCGAGGGGGTGGATTTTTATTCTCAAGAGGACCCATTCCTCGTCGGCAGAAAATCCATTGCCGTTTCCTTAAGCGACATCGCTGCCTGCGCGGGAATCCCCGCGCATTGCCTGGTTTCCTTGGGGCTGCCGAAAAAAACCAGCGTCAGCTTTACAGATAAACTTTTCCGGGGGATGTTGGCCATGGCCCGTAGGTTCAATTTGAACCTGGTGGGAGGGGATTTAAGCAGTTCCCCTAAGCTGGTCATCGACGTTTCCATGCTTGGTTTCGTGGAAAAAAAATATTTTATCTCCAGGGGTAATGCCAGGGCAGGGGACGTCATCTTCGTCAGCGGAACTTTAGGCGGTTCGATTTTCGGCAGGCATTTGAAATTTACGCCGCGCGTCAAAGAAGCGCGTTACCTGGTAGAGAATTTCCGGATCAACGCCATGATTGACGTCTCTGACGGGTTGGCCCAGGACCTCGGGCATATCTTAAGGCAGAGTTCGAAAGGCGCGGTACTTTTTGAGGATCTGCTGCCCTTTGACATCCGGGCAAAGGGCTTAGACGACCTGCTTTATTCGGGAGAGGATTTTGAACTGTTGTTTACCGCTTCGCGCCCGCAGGCAGAAAAAATATTAAGAAAAAGCGGAAGGCTTTTTAAACCGATCGGAGAGATAGTTGGGCAGGGGCGCGGAATTACCCTGATTACCACAGCAGGCAAAGAAAGGGGAATCCAGCCTAAAGGATTCCGGCATTTCTAAATGCGCATAAATTCACATTCGGTAAAAAATACTTTGCATCTCGGAGGTTTAATCGCCCGGGAGTTATTACCCGGAGATATTATTTGTCTTTTTGGTGATTTGGGCAGCGGTAAGACCGTCTTGACCAAAGGGATCGCCGCAGGGCTAGGGATCGACGAGCAGGAGGTAAACAGCCCATCTTTTGTCCTGATCCGTGAATATAACCAGGGCAGGATACCGCTGTATCATTTTGATTTTTACCGGATTGATGCTGCGCGGGAAATTTCTCTGATCGGTTATGAGGAGTATTTTTACGGCCAGGGAGTTTGCGTTGTGGAGTGGGCCCAGCGTCTGGATGGATTGCTTCCGCCGGAATACCTGAAGATAGAGCTGGCCGTCAAGGGCGGTACCCAGAGGAGCTTGGTTTTTTCTGCCCTGGGCCAAAGGTATAAAAAAATATTGGAGAAGATCGATGCGCATATTAGCCGTTGATACATCTACGGATTTGCTTTGCCTGGGGGTCTATTGCAATGGGGAATTCTTTGATTATACCCTGAATCTAGGGCGTAAGAATTCGGCTTTACTGGCAGTGACCATAAAACGGGTCCTTGATACCCTGGGCCTAAAAGCCGGTGATTTTGATTATTTTGCCTGCGGATCCGGGCCGGGTTCTTTTACCGGGATAAGAGTGGGTTTTTCCACGATGAAGGCCCTGGCTTGGTCCGTGAAAAAACCATTCGTCGGTGTCCCCGGTCTGGATCTTTTGGCCAGTAACGCGCTTGATTCAACCAATGGTTATATCGTGCCTTTGGTTGACGCCAGAAGAGAAATGGTTTATTATGCCATATATAAAGCTGAGGGCGGCCGCTTGAAGCGTCTTGGCGGTTACCGGCTCTCTTGTTTTACGGAGGCTGTTTCCAGGATCGCCGCCGGGAGCACGGTTTTAGGCAACGGGCTGGCTTTATATAAAGAAGCTATCCGCCGGGATATCAGCGGGGTTAGGTTGCTGGATAAGGATTATTGGCCTTTGCAACCGCGCAATTTGATCCGGCTTGCCTTAGAGCGGATCAAGCGGGGGGCAGTCGAGGATCCCGCGCGGGCAGAGCCGGTGTACCTCTATCCTAAAGAGTGCCAGGTGCGTAACTTGCGAAAGACGAGAGACGAGGGAAGAAGGACGAGGGGCGAGAATAACGTAAAACTCAAAACGCAAAAGTCAAAACTGAAACTTAAAACGTAAAATTATAACGTAAAGCAATAAATTTCGTTCTGGGTCCGGCGTTCTGGGTTCGGCGTAAATTCAAAAACTCCCAGCTTACAGCTTATAACTTACAACTTAAAGCTAAATTTTTAAGTTTTTAGTTTCAATTTTGCGCTTTGCGTTTTAAGCTTTGAGTTATAGTCCAACATTACCTATTAATTATCATGGAAAATAAAATCGGCTATCGGCCCACTTGGGCGGAAGTAAATTTAGGGAACCTGGCCCATAATTTTCAACAGGTTAAAAGGATCATTGACCCCAGGGTAAAGGTGATGGTTACCGTGAAGGCCGATGCCTACGGCCATGGCCTGATCCCGGTGGCAAAAAGACTGGTTTCCTGCGGCATAGATTTTTTTGGGGTGGCTTCCATTGACGAGGGGATACAGTTAAGAAGGGCGCAGATAAAAAAACCGATTTTGATTTTAGGGATCATGTTAAAGGAAGATATTACCCCGCTTTTTAAATATAAACTTACCCCTACGGTCTGCACCCTGGACCTGGCCTGCGCCCTGGATAAGATGGCCGCAAAAAACAGAACATTGCTCAAGGCGCATATTAAGGTAGATACCGGTATGGGCAGGATCGGCGTTTTACCCCTGAATGCCGAGACGCTGGTCAAAAAGATCCATAAATTAAAACACCTGGAGATCGAAGGGGTCTTCACGCATTTCGCTTTTGCCGACATGAACAGGGATTTTACCATGCATCAGATTGAGCTTTTTCAGCGGCTGATCGCAAAGTTAGAAACCGAAGGGATCAGGCCCCGTTTCGTGCATTGTGCCAACAGCATGGGCGTGATCGGTTATGACTGCGGGCATTTTAATATGGTCAGGCCGGGCCTGGTAATCTACGGGATCTACCCGAAAAAAGACGAGAGGCTGAAATTAAGGCCTGTTTTGAGCCTGAAGACCAGGATAGTGTATCATAAGCGGATCCCCCGCGGGCACGGGATCAGTTACGGCCACACCTATGTGACAAAAAGAGAAACTACAGTGATCACCCTGCCTATTGGTTACGGCGACGGTTACCCGCGTAATCTTTCCAACATCGGGCCTGTCTTGATCAAGGGGGAACGTTTTAAGATCAGCGGACGGGTTTGTATGGACCAGATGATGGTTGACGTCGCGGACACCCCTGTTAAAGTAGGGCAGGAAGCAGTTTTGATCGGAAGGCAGGGGAAAAACAAGATCACGGCCGAAGAGCTGGCAGATCTTTCCGGGACCATTCCCTATGAGATCGTTTGCGGCCTGGGTAACCGGGTCCCTAGAGTATATATAGATTAATTCGTAGTGCGTATTACGTAGTGCGTATTGCGTGAATGGGATGATTTTGAGGGGTTTTGGTCTTGTAATGAGAATGGCCGATCAAATTTTTCGCACTACGCAATACGCAGAACACAATACGAAATCAAGGCAAGGTATAAATCATATACAGGCTGGCTGACAATGCTACGACGTGGCTGAGGCTGGTTGCTACCAGCGGAGGCAGGACTCCCGCGTAGCCAAAAGCCACGCTTACCGCATTAAATACGTAGTATAAAAACCCCATAATTACCGAAATCCCCAGAGAAGACAGTCCGGTTGCCCGTTTTTTCATCCGTAGGGAAAAAGGTATCCCCAGGAAGATGATAATCAGGCTGGTTAAGGGGAAGGTGAACCTTTGATAAAGGTCGACCTTCAGGTCCTTGATCACGCCGGTGGCCCCGCTTTTGGAAAGTTTCCAGATGTATTCATCCAGCTGGCTGATGTTCATGTGGTCGGGGCGCTGCCTCTGGGTCAGAAAGTCGTGGGGGGTTTCCGGTATGGCCATTATTTCTTCGTCCTGATAACGCGGTTCGGCGATGGAATCCACCCCTTTGCCAAAGTCGTAAGTGATGACCTGATAAAAATTCCAGAGGTTGTCCTTGTAGACTCCCCGGTTGGCGACTATCTTCTTTGTAAGATTCTGGTGCTGGTCGTGCTCCAGGATAGTGATCCCCTCCATAGTTTGTTCGGCGGGAAGAAATTTATTGATAAAAAAGAGCCGGTTTCTCATCCCGTACATGCAGAGGTTCGTAATCGGCGCGTTGCGTTTTTCCTGCACGGATCTCTTGCCGCTTTCAATCTCTTCCCTGATTTTTTGGGTCAAAGTCTGCGAATGGGGAACAAACCTGTCTCCGACGAAGAAGACGCTAAGGGCGATCAGCACCCCGAAAATAAGCGTGTTTTTGCTGATCTGCATGATGCTTAAGCCCGATGAGCGCATGGCAATGATCTCATTGTCCTTATTGAGCTTGCCGAAACTATAAAGCGTAGCCAGCAGGCAGCAAATCGGAGATACCTGGGTAAAAATGATCGGCAAGTAAGAGAGGTAGTATCTTATCAAAACGGAAGGTTCCGGTTTTTGCTTTAAGAAATCGGCAAGGTTGGAAAAAACATCAATGATCACATAGAGGGAGATAAAAACAAAGAGGCAGAGAAAAAATAACTTAATTACCGAATTTAGCACATAACGGTCTAAGATACGCATAGGCGAACGGTAAGTATTGCCCCCAGTGTCCCCATGATCATATTGGGGAGCCACATGGCAAAGGTGGGATGCAGGTATCCCTGCAGGCTGATGGCCTCCGCTCCGATAAGCAGCAGGTAGTATATCCCCCCGATCAAGAAGGCCATGCCGAAATTCAGAGATTTTTCCCTTCTCCTGGTAATAATAGCCAATGATGACCCCAGGAGGATGAAGATGAAACAGGCAAAGGCCAGGGAGATCTTTTCGTTGATCTCGGTCAAGAGCGGGGCGGGATCAACGCCTTCTTTCTCTAATTTTATGACTTCAGTGCGCAGTTCCTGGATGGTCATGTCTTTAGGCTTCTTTCTGATCTCGGAGGTATCCTGGGCCTTGCCCAGGTTAAGCGTCATAAAATAAGTCTTGAAGTTCAGCTTATAGAAATTAGCGGGATTTTTCGGGTCCGGCTCATCAGAGGTCCCGTCGATAAGCTTCAGTTTTACCATATTCTTTTCCGGTATGGCGATAAATTCTCCCTGTTTGGCAACGATCGTCCGGGTGGGCTTTCCCTCCTGCGGTTCGTAAATCCGCACGTTATGCAAACGGTTTTTTTTCTGGTCTATCCCGTATACGAAAAGGATGTATTTCTGGAAAGAATTGATGAATACCCCGGGCTCAAGGGCGGCAGTCGGGTTCTTGACCCCCACATCAATGAGCGTTTTTCTTAAGCTGAAATGGGCGTAGGGTATTACCCGGTCGTTAAATACTACCAGGATCAGGCTCAAGATCGTCCCAATGATCAATAACGGCACGATCAGGGTGATCAGGTTAATTCCGCTGGCCCTGATGGCGATTATTTCGTTGTCTCCGGAGAGGCGGCCCAGCGACAATAACGTTGCCGTCAGCGTGGCAATCGGCAGCGTATATGTAAGTAGGGAGGGCATCATGAATAAGAATAACTGCGATACGGTCATGATATCGACGCCCTTGTTGATCACCAGGTCGGTTAGCTTGATCAGGTTGCCCAAAAGCATTACGAACGTAAGCACCCCCAAGGCCAGAAAAAGCGGGCTGATAAATTCTTTTAAGAAATAATTCCTTAGTATTTTCATCGGTTTAATTTGCCAGGGTGAGCACAAAAACGATGCCTGATCCGGCGCTCTTAAGCGCGAGGGCGGCCTCGGAACAGGTCGCGCCCGTAGTTAATACATCGTCGATCAACAGGATATTCTTATTTTTGGTTAAACTGCCGTCTCTTACCGCGAAACTCCCTTGAACATTCTTTAATCTCTGCGCGGGGTCTATCTGGGTCTGGCTCAAGGTGTGGCGTTCGCGGATCAGGCAATCCGAAACCATCTCTTTGCCGAATTCTTCGGCGATACATTCGCCGAGAAGCCGCGCCTGGTTGAACTCCCTTTCGCGGAGCCTGGTTTTGTGCAGGGGGATAGGCAT
>JAQUQA010000049.1 GCA_028716305.1 Candidatus Omnitrophota bacterium
CTGCGGATGTTGTCGAGATAGCGAACCTCAGATAAGGATATTTTCCTTCCCAAAATTGAATCCATGTTTTAATCAATGAAAAATCAAGAGCTCTATTTAATCGATGCCACGGCCTTTTGCTACCGGGCGTTTTTCGCTCTTTCGGGTTTCGCTACTTCTTTTGGCCAGCCGACAAATGCGGTTTTCGGTTTCGTGAACATGCTGAACAAGATCCTTAAAGAAAACAAGCCGCAATACCTGGCAGCATGTTTTGATGTCTCGCGCGAAACACAGCGCCAGAAAAAATTCGCGGAGTATAAGATCCAGCGTCCTCCCATGCCCGATGGGTTAAGCAGCCAGATCCCCCTGATCAAGCAGATTGTCGCCGCTTACGGGATCGCGATCGTCGAAAAAGAGGGGTATGAGGCGGACGACCTGATCGCCACCCTGGTAGCCAGGGCCAAGGATAAGGGTATCCGTTCGGTGGTGATCAGCTCTGATAAGGACATGCTCCAGCTGGTTGACGATTCCACGGTAGTTTTCAGCCCGTATAAGGATGCCGGCACGCTTTATGACCGTAAAAAGGTATTTGAGCGTTACGAAGTCGAGCCCGGACAGATCATCGATGTCCTGGCGTTGATGGGGGATAAGATCGATAATATCCCGGGGATCAGCGGAATCGGAGAAAAGACCGCGGTCAACCTGATCCGGGAATTCGGCAGCGTGGAAAAGCTTTTGCGCTCCCCGGAAGCGATCAAGTCAGAAAAGATCAGCAGGGCGATCCAGGAGCATAAGCAGCAGGTCATTCTGAACAAGGAACTGGTTTCTCTGGACCACTCGGTAGCGCTCGATTTTAACCTGGATGATTTTAAGGCCTCAGAACCCGATCGCCAGGAGTTGTTTAAGCTGTTCAAATATCTGGAGTTTAAATCTTTCTTAAAAAACGTTGCCTGTGAAGAAGAGTCGAGGAATTGCCCGCAAGGCACTGAGAAGATAATTACGGACAGAGAGCTAAAGGAGATCTTCGCTTCCTCCGGGGAACTGATTTTTTCCTCTCTTCAGCCGCCGTCTGTGGTGATCTGTGCGCAGGAGAAATTTCTTCGCTTGGATCAGCCGCAGGATAATTTTAAAGGCATACTCGCCGATCCCGGTATCAGGAAGATCGGGCATGATCTGAAAAAGAGTAAGGTGGCTTTTGCCCGGCAAGGGTTTGATCTGGGCGGGGCGTATTTTGATACAATGATCGCCGCGTATCTGGTGAATCCGTCGCGCGGCTCTTATGAGCTAACCGATTTGGCCTGGGAGTATTTTCAGGAATCGTATAATCAGCAGATCCTGTCTGATCAGGTTTCCGCCGGCCTGATCGCGCGTCTCGTCCCCAGGTTGGAAAAAGAATTGGAGGAAAAATCACTATCCGGACTTTTCCGTGATATCGAGATGCCGCTCGTCGAAGTCCTGGCGGAGATGGAAAATAACGGCATAAAGCTGGATTTAGCGGTTTTGAAAGAGCTTTCCCTGGACCTGGACAAAAGGCTTGCCGAATTAAACAAGGACATTTTTGCGTTGAGCATGACCGAGTTTAACATCAATTCCCCAAAACAGCTCCGCGAGGTCCTCTTTGAAAAATTAAAGCTTCCCGTGGTCAAGCGCACCAAGACAGGCGCGTCTACGGATGAGGAGGTCTTACGCAAGCTTGCCGCCAAGCATGAATTACCGGCGATGATCCTGGAATACCGGCAAATGATGAAGCTCAAGACTACTTATGTGGATACCCTTCCCGGGCTGATAGATAAAACAAGCGGCAAGATACATACTTCTTTTAACCAGACCGGCACAGAAACCGGGCGTTTGAGTTCCGCGAATCCCAATCTGCAGAATATCCCGGTTAAGAGCGAAATCGGCAGCCGGATTAGGAAGGCGATTATCGTTTCCGATGAGAAAAATTTTATGCTCGCCTTCGATTATTCCCAGATCGAATTAAGGATCCTGGCGCACATCTCCAAAGACGCGCAACTGGTCAGTGCCTTTAAGCAAGAAAAGGATGTTCATCGGATTACCGCCGCGCTGATCTATGGCCTGGATGAAAAAGAGGTAACCGACCAGATGCGCGAGATGGCCAAGCGGATAAACTTCGCGATCATTTACGGGCTTTCCGCATACGGGTTATCGCGAGATTTGAACATCTCGCATGAAGAATCGCAGCAATTCATCGACGCCTATTTTTTGCGTTACCCCGGGGTTAAAGACTATATCGATAGCCAGATCAAACGGGCCGAGCAGTCCGGGTTTGTCACTACGATTATGGGCCGGCGCCGCTATCTGCCGGAGATCAACAATAAGAACCTGGCTGTCCGCCAGTTCGCCCAGCGCCAGGCGGTAAATACGCCGATCCAGGGTTCAGCCAGCGACCTGATCAAGCTGGCGATGATCCAGATCCATAACCGGATCGAATCGGATGGCCTGCAAAGCAGAATGCTTATCCAGATTCATGACGAACTTGTCTTTGAGGTACCTCCGCAGGAGTTTGCGCAGGCCGTCGCCTTGATCAAGGACAAGATGGAAAATGTTTTAACGCTCGATGTCCCCATTCGCGTCGGTATCAAGGAAGGAAAGAACTGGTTAAAGATGCGCGAGGTTAAATGAAGATTGCCATCTGTTCTCCCGAGGTATTCCCGTTTGCCAAGACCGGGGGCCTGGCTGATGTCGCCGGGGCATTGCCTTTGGTCCTGGAGGAACTGGGAGAGGAAGTAGCGGTGATGATGCCCGCCTATAAGTGCATCAGGCAGGCCGGGGCAGATATCCGCAAACTCAATAAGGATATTTCCTTTAGCGTAATCGGCGGTAAAACCAAGATTTACTTCCTTGAAAACGAAAAGTTATTCTCGCGCGAAGGCATCTATGGGGATAAGCACGGCGACTATCCGGATAACCTTGAGCGGTTCTCTTTTTATTGCCGGGGCGCCCTGAAACTTTTAAAAGAAATCGGCTTTGCCGCCGAAATCATCCATCTCCATGACTGGCAGGCCTGTCTTATCCCGGTTTATCTGAAAGATAAATATTCCTCCGACGATTTTTACCGCCGGACAAAGACACTGCTGACGATCCATAACCTGGGTTATCAGGGGATTTTTCCCAAGGAGGAGTTTGCCGGGCTGGGCCTGGATAAAAAGACCTTCGGCATCAACGGCCTGGAGTATTACGGAAAGATCAATCTCCTGAAAGGAGGGTTGCTTTACGCCGACCTGATCAATACCGTCAGCCCCGCTTACAGCAGGGAGATCCAGACCGAAGAACTGGGTTTTGGGCTGCAGGGTATCCTGAAAAATCAGAGTAACAGGATCTTTGGCATTTTAAACGGAGTGGATTATAAGATCTGGGATCCGCGCACCGATCGGCATATCACCAGGAATTATTCCGCGCTTGATCCGGGGCCCAAGGCGGAAAATAAAGCCGAGTTGCAGAAGATCTGCGGGTTCAAAGCGGATCCCGGGGTGCCTTTATTCGCTATCGTCTCCCGTCTGGCCGAGCAGAAGGGGTTTGATATCTTAAGCGAGGCGATCGATGCCATTTGCGCCATGCGGCTGCAACTGGTCATTCTGGGGGAGGGTGAGGCAAAGTACCGGCAGCTCCTGCAGAAAGCGGCAAAAAAACACGCGCAGAATATCAGTGTGCATTTTAAATTTGACGAGCCGCTGGCACACCAGATCTATGCCGGCGCGGATATCTTCGTGATGCCTTCCCGCTATGAGCCTTGCGGCCTGGGGCAGCTGATCGCCTACAAATACGGCGCTATCCCCCTGGTCTTTAAAACCGGCGGGCTGGCCGATACCGTAACAGATAAAAGCGGTTTTGTTTTCGAGCGTTACCATAAGGATGATTTGATCCGTGAATTTGCCAGGGGGGTCGAGGCCTTCCGCGACAAAAAAAGCTGGGCAGCCCTGGTGCGCCAGGCGATGCAGTTTGATTATTCCTGGGTAGAGTCGGGAAAAAAATATCTGGAACTTTACAGGAAAGCGGTAGAAGTCAGATGACAGAAATAATAAATACTAAACGCTAATCGCTAACCGCTAACCGCTAAAAGATTGCATGAAGAATAAACCTAAGAAAGGCGCAAAGTTTATCATCGGAATTACCGGTTCATTCGGCAGCGGCAAGAGCACGCTTGCCGGTCTCTTGGCCGGCCGGGATACATTGCTCATTGATGCCGATAAGATTGCCCGCGCTTTGCTCAAGAAGGGTTCCCGAACATACTTAAAACTGGTTAATATTTTCGGTAAGGGGATTTTAAGACCGGATTCCTCTATTGACCGCAGAAAATTATCCGGCCTGGTGTTTGCCGATAAGCAGGCTTTGCGTAAATTAAATAGGGTCGTGCATCCGCAGGTGATCCGCGAGATTAAAGATAAAATCTCCCGAAGCGCAAAGTCCCGGGTGGTCCTGGATGCTCCACTTTTGATCGAGGCCGGCCTGGAAAAGATTTGTGATTGCGTGGTAGTGGTAAAAATAAGCCGGCAGCAGCAGATTAAACGGCTGCGGAAGAAACTCGGATTTTCCGCAAACCAGGTGTCGGCGAGGTCCGCCGCGCAGTTGCCGCTTTCCGTTAAACTCCGCAAGGCGGATTTTATCATAGATAACAGTAAGGGTTTAAAGGAGACAAGAAAACAGGTAAGTAAAATCAGGAGGTTATTGTGGAAAAGCTAGATATCGGAAAACTAAAACAAATGAAGATCACTGAACTGAACAAGCTCGCCAAGGAGTTAAACGTCAACGGCCTCAGTGGAGTAAAGAAACAGGATCTCATCTTTAAAATTCTTCAGGCCCAGGCGGAAAAGGAAGGCTTGATGTTCGGTGAGGGGATTTTAGAGATTCTCCCGGAGGGTTTCGGGTTCTTGCGTTCGCCCAACTATAATTATTTGCCCTGTCCGGACGATATTTATATCTCCCCCTCGCAGATCCGAAAGTTCGACCTGCGCACCGGGGATACGGTCAGCGGTGAGATCCGCCCGCCGAAAGAAGGGGAAAAATATTTCGCCCTGCTTAAGGTCCAGGCGGTCAATTTTGAGAATCCGGAGGATTCCAAAGAAAAGGTGCTTTTTGATAATCTGACCCCCGTTTATCCCCGGGAGCAATTTGTGCTGGAAACCGCCCCGCACGATATTTCGATGCGGATCATGGATCTTTTGACGCCGATCGGCAAAGGGCAGCGCGGCCTGATCGTCGCCCAGCCTTACAGCGGAAAGACCGTATTGCTGCAAAAGATCGCCAATGCTATAATACACAACAATCCCGACGTGATCATCATCGTCCTTTTGATCGATGAGCGCCCGGAAGAGGTTACCGATATGCAGCGTAACGTCAAGGGTGAGGTAATCTCCTCTACTTTTGACGAACCGCCGGAGAGGCATGTCCAGGTAGCCGAGATTGTCCTGGAAAAGGCGAAACGCCTGGTGGAACATAAGCGCGATGTCGTCGTGCTTTTAGACAGTATCACCCGTCTGGCGCGCGCCTACAACTCGGTTGTCCCGCACAGCGGCAAGGTGTTATCCGGCGGTATTGATTCCAACGCCCTGCAAAAACCCAAGAGGTTCTTCGGGGCCGCCCGCGCCATCGAAGAAGGAGGGAGCCTGACGATCATCGCCACGGCCCTGGTTGATACCGGCAGCCGCATGGATGAAGTTATTTTTGAAGAGTTCAAAGGCACGGGTAACATGGAACTACAACTGGACAGAAATCTCTTCCAGCGCAGGATCTATCCGGCACTCGACATCAAGCGCTCCAACACCAGGCATGAAGAGCTGCTGCTGAAACAGGAAACCCTGCAGAAGGCCTGGATCTTAAGAAAGGTCCTCAATGAACTCAGCAATGTCGAGGCAATGGAGCTGTTGATCGAGAAGTTGTCTAAGACGAAGAATAATCAGGAATTTTTAGGGAGCATGAATCAGTAACTTGCGTACAGCGTTCGGCGTTCGGCGTTCCGCGTATAAAGCGTTCACCGTTCTCAGAACGCTGAACGCAGAACGCAAAAACGAAACATCTATTTAAGGAGGTAATACAATGAAAGAAAAAATCCATCCCAAGTATCAGGATTGCGTGGTGGTATGTGCCTGTGGCAACACCATCCATACGCGTTCTACTAAGCCGAACATCCGGGTGGAGGTTTGTTCCGCCTGTCATCCGTTTTTTACCGGTAAACAAAAGTTTGTCGATTCTGCCGGGCGCGTGGATAAGTTCATGAAAAAATATAACAAGAATAAATAATTGATATTTATCTATGTTTGAACAGCTGGAGAAATTCGAAAAACGCTACCTTGAGTTGGAAGAACTCCTGGCTTCCCCGGAAGTACTTGCCAATAAAGAAATATGCAACCGCTACGCCAAGGAACTTGCCGACCTGAGGGAACCGGTTTCTCTTTTCCGCGATTATAAAAAGGTGTCCCAAGAGGCCGAGGAATTAAGAATGATTTCCGGACAGAAGCATGATCTGGAATTTCTTGATCTGGCCAGGAAGGAACTGAAAGAGCTGGAGTCGAAAAAATCGGAGCTGGAAAGCAGGCTTAAAATTATTCTGGCTCCGGAAGATACGGATCTCGGCCGGGATATCATTGTGGAGATTCGTCAGGGTACCGGAGGGAACGAGGCCGGGCTTTTTGCCGCCGATCTTTACCGGATGTATACAAAATACGCCGCCAATAAAGGCTGGTCGGTGGAATTGATGTCCGCCAGTACCAATGATTCCGGAGGCTTTAAGGATGTCGCCTTCAGCGTCAAGGGGAAAGAGGCGTATAAACGGCTCAAGTTTGAAAGCGGGGTGCACCGCGTGCAACGGGTGCCGGTCACCGAGGCGCAAGGCAGGATCCATACCTCTACCGCTACGGTCGCGGTGCTGGTAGAACCCCAGGAATTGGATTTGGCTATCGACGCAAAGGACTTAAGGATCGACACCTACCGTTCCAGCGGCCCGGGAGGGCAACATATGCAGAAGACGGATTCGGCGGTCAGGATTACGCATATCCCTACCGGCACGGTAGTGGCCTGCCAGGATGAACGCTCGCAGATAAAGAATAAGGCAAAGGCGATGAGGATCTTAAGGGCTAGGATTCTCGATAACCGCCAGCAGGAGGAGATGAAAAGATTCTCCCAGGAGCGCAAGTCCCAGATCGGTACAGGTGACCGCAGCGAGAAGATCCGTACCTATAACTTTCCGGACCGCCGGGTGACCGACCACCGGATAAATTTTACCTCGCACCGGCTGGAGGCCGTGCTTGAGGGAAACATGGATGAGCTTTCGGATGCCTTGATCAAGGCCGCGCAAGAGAAAAAAAATGAATGAAGCGGAATTACTATTTTCAGAAACATTGAAATGTGATAGAGTATTTTTATACCAGAACCGTTCTTTAAGATTGAATAAACAGCAGTCTCTTAAGATCGGCGGGGCATTGCGCAGAAGAATGAGGGCAGAACCGATCCAGTATATCCTCGGCAGTGCGCATTTTATGGGGTTGGAGTTTAAGGTCACCCCGGAGGTACTCATCCCCCGTCCGGAAACCGAAATACTGGTCGAGACGGCGATTAAGCTGATTTCTTCGGGCGTCCTTCGTCCCTCGTCCTTCGTAGATATACTGGACTTGGGAACCGGCTCAGGCTGTATTGCGGTGTCGTTAGCCAAGATGCTGCCGCAGGCCAGGGTCAGCGCTTCGGACATTTCACAAGAGGCGCTTAAGGTAGCGCGCATTAATGCCTGTTTGCATAAAGTAGATTCAAGGATAAATTTTATTCTTTCTGATTTATTTTCGCACGACGCAATACGCACTACGCAATACGATTTAATCGTCAGCAATCCGCCCTATATCCCGGCTGGCGAGGTTGACCGGCTGCAGCCGGAGATTGCTTATGAGCCACGCTTGGCGTTAGAGGCAGGCAAGGATGGACTGGATTTTTATCGCCGGATCATTCCCCGGGCTACCGGGCAGCTGAAGCAGGGGGGGGCATTGGTTCTGGAGATCGGCTTTGAACAGAAACAGGCGATCGTGGGAATGATTGAGGAAAGCCGGGGATTATCCTTAAAAGAAGTAATCAGGGATTATCAGGGAATTGAGAGGATAGTCGTAGCGGAGAAACAACTGTAAGTTATTAATTTAGTCACAAGTCACAGGTCACAGGTCACAGGTTCGAACGGCGTTCGGCG
>JAQUQA010000050.1:0-3208 GCA_028716305.1 Candidatus Omnitrophota bacterium
CCCTGGATGACCGGCAGGTAAAGACCGCGGCCATAGCGGCTATAGGCGGGATTATTGCGATCATCTTCCTCGCCACGTTGATCTATGTTTATTCATCACTTTGTCTTTATTTTATCGCCCGTAAGACTGGCAATGAGCCTGCCTGGTTGGCCTGGGTCCCTATCGGGAACTTGTTTTTGATGTGCAAGATCGCCGGGCAGAGCTATTGGCTGCTCTTGATCTTTCTGGCTTCGTTTTTGCCCATCATCGGCGGATTGGTCAATCTGGGACTTTTCGGGTTTTTCTGGTTCAAGATTGCCGAAGCCAGAGGCAAACCCGGATGGATGGGGATACTTTGCGTGTTACCTTTGGTTAATTTGGTGATGATGGGGGTAATCGCGTTTAGTGAGTGATTTTGAGATCTAAAAGTCACAAGTCACATTCTCGTACCGCGTACGGCGTTGGCGCGTTCTGCGTGTAAAGCGTATGCCGAACGCAGAACGCCGAACGCTGAACGAATCTCTGTGACTTGTGACCTGTGACCGGTGGGCACCTTTTTCGCCCCGATTTTCCTAACACATTGATGGATACGCTTTTTTGTTCCAAATTGGCCTTTTTCCGCATTAATCCCTTACCTTATATTATTTGACAAACCCCCACGCCTATGCTAAATTTAAACTATTATGAAAAAGCTATTATTGTCGATCATCCTGCTTTTTAGCGTATTGGCCGGCCCGGCGAATGCTTTTTGGATTTGGACCCCGAAAAGTGGAAAATGGGTTAATCCCAAGACCATGCCTAAGCCTACCCCCAAAGAACAATTTGAAT
Organism: Candidatus Omnitrophota bacterium; assembly: GCA_028716305.1. Classification (GTDB taxonomy): domain Bacteria; phylum Omnitrophota; class Gorgyraeia; order Gygaellales; family Profunditerraquicolaceae; genus JAQUQA01. The sequence continues at coordinate 808 of JAQUQA010000050.1, forward strand.
ACGCGGCAAGCCTTTATGAGATAAAGAATTATGAAGAAGCGAAGCGTGAGTTTGATAAACTGCTGAAGGCCTATCCCAGATCCCTGGAGGCCTCTGAGAGTCAGTATTACCTGGGGCTGATCGCGGAAAACCAGGATAATCTTTACCAGGCCTTTCTGGATTACCAGAAAGTTATCGACAAATACCCTTTCTCGGAAAGAATACAGGAGATCATCGAGCGCGAATATAAGATCGGAGAGGCCTTTATGTCGGGATACAGACGGACGGCATTGGGAGTGCCTTTACCGGTAGAAAATCCGGCAATCGAGATCTTCAGCAAGGTGGTGGAGAATTCTACCTTTGGGCCCCTGGCCCCCCAGGCGCAATATAAGCTGGGGTTGGTGCTCAAGGGGCTGGCGCGTTATTACGAAGCGGAGGAGGCCTTTAATAAGGTAATCTCCAACTATCCTAACAGCGAATGGGCCGAGGCATCTAAATACCAGATCGCGGTTTGCCGCGCCGCTACTTCTCGCGGGCCCAGTTATGACCAGGGGGCGGCCAAGGAAGCCGAGCAGAAATTCGAAGAATTTATCCAGGAGCATCCGGATGCCAGTTTATCGCAGCAGGCGGAGAAGAGCCTAGACGAATTAAGGGAAAAAGAGGCGGAAGCCAACTACAATATTGCCCGGTTTTACGAAAAACAAAAGGCCTATACGGCCGCCCGGATCTATTATAGCGATATCATGAAAAAATATCCGACCAGTAAGTGGTCGTATAAGGCCCTGGAGAGAGCGCGCATAATCGACAAACTGGAGAAAGAAAAATGAAAAAATTAGCCGGTTTAACGGCGGTGGCCTGTGCTTTTCTAATACTGGTTTGCGGCCTGAGCGGCTGTGGCTATACCACCCGTTCGATGATACACACTAAATACAAGACTATTTATATAGAGCCGTTCCTGAATAAGATCGACATTACGCGGGAGACCGACTATCAGAGCAAATACAAAACTTACCGGCCTTTCCTGGAGACTGACGTGACCAAAGTGGTTAACGACAGATTTCTTTTTGACGGTAACCTAAAACCGATCAGAGGCTCTACCGCGGACCTGGTCTTAAAGGGCGAGGTGGTTGATTTCAGCAGGGACGCGCTGCGTTATACCGATAATGACGATGTCGAGGAATACCGCATAAACGTGCGCGTCAATATCAGCCTCTGGGATACGGCCCAGGAAAAAATGCTCTGGGAAGAGAATAATTTTACCGGGATCGGGGATTATTTTACCTCTTTTTATCCCGTGGCAGCCGACCGTAAGGATGAGAGTGTTGCCGTCAAAGAGGCCATTGATGATTTAGCCCGCCGCATAGTCGAACGTGCCGTTGAGGAATGGTAGAAAAACATACCGCCTTATATCTGTTCCTTGGCCGGGACAGCCAATCCAAAGATCTGAAATTAAATAAGATTAAAGAAGAGGTGCTTGCCAGCCAGGCACGGGAATTTGACCTGGATGTTTTATACGCGCGTGAATTAACTCTCAGAGGGTTCCAGGAGAAGATTCTGCTTTTGCCTCTCCGCGCGGAAAGGCGCCTGATCGTGATCAGGCAGGCGCAGCACCTGAAAGAAGAGCTTAAGAAGTTCATCCTGGCCAACCTGAAGAAGATCCTTCGCGAGGTCGTGCTGGTGCTGGATGCGGATATATTCGACCGCAGGAATGAGTTTTTCAACAGCCTTTCTAAAATCGGCCAGGCATATTATTTCGGTTTCGAATCCAAAGAGGACGCCTTTAGTTTAAGCCGGCAGATTGAAGGCAGGAAGACCGCTACCGCCTTGCGAATACTCGCTGAGCTTCTGGCAAAAGGGGAAAAACCCGAAAGGATCATGGGGGGGTTAAGATATTCTTGGGAAAAATCCGCTTTGGATCCCGCGCAGTCAAAAAAAAGACTGCGCGCATTGCTGAATTGCGATCTGGAGATCAAAAGAGGCAGGTTGAAGCCGGAACTGGCCCTGGAAAAACTGATTATCGGCCTTTGCGCATTGCAAGCGCCGAGGCGATAGGGGTTTTATTTCTTGAGCGCAGAGACCTTCAGTGAAAGGCGGGATTTTTTACGGTTTGCCGTGTTGGGGTGGATAATTTTTTTCTTGGCCGCCTTATCCAGTTGTTTAAATACCTGTTTTAAAAAAGCCTTTGCTTCATCGATATTTTTAGCGCTTAAAAGTGCCTGAAATTTCTTTAAGGTCTTCTTTAATTGGGTTTTTACCTTAAGGTTATGCAGGTGTTTTCTCTTGTCTACGCGTATTCTTTTAATCGAACTTTTACGTCTAACAGCCATTTTTTCTCCTTACTGCTCTTAATTCCTTAGTCGATTGGTTTGTCTTTAAGTTTTGATAAATATAACATAATTCATTGGGCGTGTCAAGTTATTGT
>JAQUQA010000050.1:3308-8144 GCA_028716305.1 Candidatus Omnitrophota bacterium
TGGTGATTGCCAGGCTTTTTGGGGTGTATGTCTACGCCCAGGCCTTTGTCATCGCTTTTAAGATACCCAATCTCTTCCGAGACTTTGTGGGCGAAGGGGCTGCTAACGCCGCTTTTGTGCCGGTTTTTAGCGAATATGCCGAGAAACATTCTAAAGAAGAGTTCTGGGAACTCGCCGGGGTGGTTCTCAACCTGCTTTTGGTCATCTTGTCCGCCATTACTATCCTCGGAGTCGTTTTCTCCCCTTTGATCGTGCGCCTGATCGCCCCGGGTTTTGTTTCTGACCCTTATAAGCTGGCCACGACCATTGAGTTGAACCGGATAATTTTTCCTTATGTCTTATTGATCTGCCTGGCGGCCTATGCTACGGCAGTGTTGAATTCTCTGAAACATTTCAGTGTCCCGGCGTTCGCCCCGTGTTTATTGAATATCTCGATCATCACTTTTGCCCTTGTTTTCGGAGAAGGGACAAAGGGGTTGGCCCTGGGTATCCTGGTAGGAGGCCTGTTGCAGCTGGGGGTGCAGGTCCCGGTACTCTACCGGAAGGGCTTTCGGTTAAAGCTATTCCAAGGCTTCCGGCATCCGGCAGCCGCTTTGATCGGCAAACTGATGTTGCCGCGGCTTTTGAGCTCCTGTATCTATCAACTGAATAATTTCGTCGATTCAATCTTTGGTTCGCTATTTTGGATCGTTGGTGAGGGTGGGGTGGCTGGGCTGTATTTTGCCTATCGCCTGATCCTTTTTCCGTTGGGGATATTCAGTAATTCTCTTTCTCAGGCGATGCTGCCTACTCTTTCCAGGCAGGCAGTGGATAACCAGCAGGAGAAACTTAAACATTCCCTTTCTTTCGGGTTACGCGCGACACTCCTGGTAATTCTACCTGCCTCGGTAGCTTTTATGGTACTTTCAGAGAGGATCATCTCCACGATTTTTCAGGGCGGGCGTTTTGATGCCTACTCTACCGAGATGACGACCAAGGTTTTATTTTTCTACAGCATCGGATTGGTTGCTTACGCGGTAACCCGCATCCTGCAGTCATGTTTTTTCGCCTTAAAAGACACGGTTATTCCGGCCAAGGTGGCTTTTTTGAACCTGGTGTTGAATATCATTCTTAACCTGGTGCTGATGTATCCTTTAAAGATCTCCGGGATAGCATTGGCAACCTCTTTATCCGGGATTGCCAGCTGCGCGGTGCTCTTTGTGCTCCTAAAGAAGAAAATTGCGCCATTTGACGCTGGAGCGATTTATGCTTCTTTCTTGCGTATCCTGCCCGCGAGCCTGGCAATGGGCGCGGTTTGTTATCTGGTTTCGCGCGGCCACCCCGCCCCCGCGGACAAAAACATGCTGATTCAATTTATTGATCTGGGATTGATCATTGCCGTTGGCCTGACCGTTTATACCGGGTTCTGTGTACTCTTCAGGGTAAAAGAGATCAGCCAGCTCTGGAAGTGGATCAGTAAAAAAGATAAAGATATCAGCCGGTTGGACGATGAATAAAGCGGAAAAATTAAAAGCAGAGGTCGCGGCTTTGCCGGATTCTCCGGGGGTCTATCTGATGAAGGACTCTTGCGGGAAGATAATCTATATCGGTAAGGCAAAATCGCTCAAGAAAAGGGTGCAGTCTTATTTTTCCCGGCAGCTTGATTCAAAGACCCAGGCCATGGTAGCCAGGATCGCTGAAATCACTGTCATCCCGACCCCCAGCGAGGCACAGGCACAGATCCTGGAGGCCTCTTTGATCAAAGATAACCAGCCCCAGTATAATTTTGATCTTAAGGATGATAAATCTTTTCCCTGGGTGCGCATCAGCGATGAGCGTTTCCCGGTTGTATCGATCTGCCGCAGAAAGAAAATAGAGGATAAAGATAAGGCCCGCTATTTCGGGCCCTATACCAACGCCAAGCTTTTACACCAGGCAATAAAGCTCATCCGCAGGATTTTAGGGTTTCGTTCCTGCGGGAAAATGCCCGGCCGGATCTGTCTTTTCGGCAGGATCAACCTTTGCCCTGCGCCCTGCATCGGGAAAATCAGCCGGGAAGATTATTTCGATATCATCGAAGACATTGTTTTGATCCTGGAAGGAAAGAGCGAATCCCTGATCAGGAAATTATCCGCTCAGATGGCCGAAAAGTCAAAACAAAGGGATTTTGAAGGGGCTGCCAGGAGGCGCGACCAGATCAATGCCCTGGGGTCGCTTTCCGTAACCGGAGTTTCCGCCGGCAGCAATGTCGAGTTGGAAGAATTAAGGTCAAGGCTGGGTTTATCCAAACTGCCTTTACGCATCGAGGCGATTGACATCTCCAATATTTTCGGTAAAGAGGCCACGGGTTCGCTGGTTAATTTTTACAGAGGCCTGCCGGATAAGGACAACTACCGGCGTTTCCGGATTAAGGGTGTCAGCGGAATTGATGATTACGGCATGGTAAAAGAGGTGGTGCGCAGGCGCTATTCCAGGCTTTTTCAGGAAAACCTGCCTTTTCCGGACCTGGTGATCATCGACGGAGGAAAGGGCCACCTTTTGGCCGCGGCAGAGGAGTTAAAGGCCCTGGGGATCGATATCGCGTTAGCCAGTATCGCCAAGGAAAAAGAAAACATCTACGTTTTGAATAAGCCACGGCCATTGCGTTTTAAAGAAGGCAGTCCGGCCCTGAATTTGTTCCGCAGGATCCGTGATGAGGCGCACCGCTTCGCAATATCGTATCATCGGGTGTTGAGGAGAAAGAAGTTGATTGGGAGGTAGCATTACGAACCAAGAACCAAGAACCAAGAACCAAGAACCAAGAACCAAGAACCAAGAACCAAGGTTCGTGGTTCTTGGTCCGTGGTACAAAAGTTGGTTTTGCACATGGACAAATTTTCCAAGAAAGTATACCGCGCGGTACTGACTATCCCTCTGGGGGAGGTACGGACCTATAAATGGGTAGCCGCTAAGATCGGCCATCCCAGGGCCTACCGCGCCGTAGGGCAGGCGTTGAAGAAGAATCCATACCCTTTGATCATCCCCTGCCACCGTGTCGTAGCTTCAGGAGGTAAAATCGGCGGTTATTCCGGAGGTTTAAAGAAGAAGAAATTTTTATTAGATTTGGAGAGACAGATTAAAAGGTTAATGTTATAATAATTTATCTGGAGGTGTCAGATGGATATCATAGAGTTGATGCGGCGGATGGTCAAGGAAAACGCTTCGGATTTATTTTTCCGCGCCGGGGGCACGCCGCGCATGAAGATCGACGGAAGGGTGATGACCATTTCCGATACGGTCCTGAGTATTGAGGCGGTGGAAAAGGCGGTCCTCGCCCTGACCAATGAATCACAGAGGGAAAAATTCAAGAGGAACCTCGACGTGGATTTCGCCTTTTTCCTTGGCGACATCCAGACGCGTTTCCGTGTCAGTATTTTTATCCAAAGGAATTCTCCTTCCATCGTCATCAGGTACATCCGCAGCGAGATCTCTGATTTCGACAGCCTGAACCTTCCGGGAGAAACCTTAAAGAGGCTGTCTCTGGAGTCAAGGGGAATGGTGCTTTTGACCGGGACCATGGGCAGCGGCAAGTCCACGACGATTGCCAGTATGATCGAATACATCAATTCGAACTGCAATAAGCACGTCCTGACTGTTGAAGAGCCCATTGAATTTACCTTTAGAGACAAAAAGTCTATCATCAACCAGAGGGAGCTGGGGCTGGATGTGGCCAGTTATGCCACGGCGCTGCGCGCCTTTACCCTGCAAAGCCCCGATGTGATTTTTATCGGTAATATCCGTGATCATGAAACTATGTCTGCGGCAATGGTGGCCGCGGAAACCGGGGTATTGGTTTTAAGCACCCTGCACACGGTCAACGCCAGTCAAAGCGTGGAAAGGATTATTAATTTCTTCCCTCCTTACCAGCACCAGCAGGTCCGCAATCAACTGGCCTATCTCTTAAAAGGAGTTATTTCTTTGCGTCTGATTCCGGTCAAGACCGGCTCCGGACGGCTTCCCGCCTGCGAGACGATGCTTTTAAGCCCGACGATCAGCCGTTTGATCAGGGAGGGTAATGATTTTCAGATCCCTCAGTTTATCGAAGAAGGCGCTGTTTTCGGAATGCAGTCTTTTAACCAGTGCCTGGTCAAGCTGGTGAAAGAGGCAAAGATCAGCGAGCAGGAGGCCATCACCTTCTCGGACAATAAAGAAGAATTCCTTTTGACTTTAAGAGGGATAAAAAAGACTTAAAAATCCGCTCACGCGAAAAGGAGAGAAATGCTCGATCAGGTAAAAGCGAAACTCATATCTTTAGAAGCGATGCTTGGTAATCTGCGGAGGTATCTTTGACGTTGAAAAAAAAGAAGGGCAGATCGCCGAATTCAGCCGGCAGATGTCAGAACCGAACTTCTGGAATGATTCCGAAAAATCTTCTCGGGTCGTAAAGCAGTTAAAATCCCTCAAATCTTCAGTCGAGCCATGGCAGTCAGCCAACCTTAAATTTAAGGAATTAAATGAGCTGGCGCAGATTTCTTCCGCGTCGGATAATGAGCTGGTGGAAGGCATTAACGCTGATATTGAAATTTTGGAAAAACAACTGGCGGCCCTTGAGTTTACCACGCTGCTTAATGGAGAGTTTGACCGCAGCGGCGCGATCATCAGCATAAATTCCGGTGCCGGCGGCACCGAGTCCTGCGATTGGGCATCGATGCTTTTTCGGATGTATTGCCGTTGGGCGGAAAGCAAAGGATACGATATCAGGACCATAGATATCCTTTACGGGGAAGAGGCCGGGATCAAGAACGTGACCGCCCTGATCGAGGGTGATTATGCCTATGGGTACCTGAAAGGGGAGCGCGGCGTGCACCGGCTGGTGAG
>JAQUQA010000051.1 GCA_028716305.1 Candidatus Omnitrophota bacterium
TACACCCGCAATAATTTCCAATATGGCTTGTTGAGCACAATAATGCGCCTTCAGGCGCATTTAGCGAAATCCCGCCGCTTTTTGGCGGGAGAAGGCTATTGTTCTGCCATTGAACTACACCCGCGTCACTCGCTATAGGTTTATCAATACCAGCAGTAAACAAAGAAAAGCTTAAGATGTTTCTATACGGGGTGGTTTATATCAAGGGACGCTCGTTCCTTAGGAGGGGGCAAGCCCCCTCCTAACCCCCCGCTGCGGCGGGGGTGTTCTCCCCCAATCGTGGGGGAATTCTTCCCCCACACCCCTTTATGGTATTGGCAACATGCAAGCTTATAGCTTTGAGTATCCAGCCTTCGGCTGGATAATTGCCAATACCATGTCGTTCGCTTGGTTTATTTTAAAGAACCTTATTTGCTTCTGAACTTACGCCGAACGCATCACGCTGAACGCCGTACGAACCTTTGTGACCTGTGACTTGTGTCTTGTGACCTTACTTGGTTCTTGGTCCTTGGTTCTTGGTCCTTGGTTCTTGGTCCTTGGTTCATGGTTCTGGCACTACGCTCACTAAACCGCTTGTCGCGGTTTGCCCTTCGGGCCGTTCGCTTTAGTGCCATTAAAATTTTCCTTGTCGGAAAATTTTAATGGGCAGGAGAGGATTCGGACCTCTGAAGCACTAGTGCAGCAGATTTACAGTCTGCCCCCTTTGGCCACTTGGGTACCTGCCCGTCACTCGCTATAGGCTTATCTACCTTTAGTAGGGGACGGTTCTGTTGTACAACAGAACCGTCCCCTGACTCGGGATACTTGCAGTAAACAAACTAAAAGTTTCAGATGTTTCTATAGGGGGTGGTTTATATCAAGGGACGCTCGTTCCTTAGGAGGGGGCAAGCCCCCTCCTAACCCCCCGCTGCGGCGGGGGTGTTCTCCCCCAATCGTGGGGGAATTCTTCCCCCACACCCCTTTATGGTATTGGCAACATGCAAGCTTATAGCTTTGAGTATCCAGCCTTCGGCTGGATAATTGCCAATACCATGTCGTTCGCTTGGTTTATTTTAAAGAACCTTATTTACTTCTGAACTTACGCCGAACGCATCACGCTGAACGCCGTACGAACCTTTGTGACCTGTGACTTGTGTCTTGTGACCTTACTTGGTTCTTGGTCCTTGGTTCTTGGTCCTTGGTTCTTTATTCGACACTTAAGCTGGCGAGAGGAATCGAACCCCCGACCCCCTCATTACAAGTGAGGCGCTCTACCAACTGAGCTACGCCAGCGCAATAATGACTTCCAAAAACTACAACCTAACCCAAAACGTAAAGCGCAAAGCGCAAAATTCATAAGCAGATACTTTATCGGCGTAAGCACATTTAAATTTACGCATCAACGCCGAACGCACGACGCCGTTCGAAACTTAAATGCTGCTGGGATATTCTCAATAATATCCGAGGCGATCATCCCAGCCTGGGTCTTTTCTTTCGCCGCCAGGTCACCTGCCAGGCCGTGTAAATAAACGGCGTATTTCGCGGCACTAAACCCATCTAAACCCTGGCCCAAAAAAGCGGCGATCATCCCAGCCAAAACATCGCCGCTGCCGGCTGTGGCCATACCCGGATTCCCGGTTTTATTCAGGTAGCTTTTCCCCTGATGGCTGCAAACTACGGTCTGGTTCCCTTTTAACACCAACACTACTGCCCACTCCCGGGAAAATTTCTTTGCCAATCGTAATCTCTGTCCCTGGACCTCTCCGGTACTCACCCCCAGCAATCTGGCCATTTCGCCCGGATGCGGGGTGAGAATCGTAGTGCGTTCTGCGTTCTGCGTTCTGCGTAAAAAATCCGGATGGCCGACAAGGGCATTTATTCCGTCGGCATCTATGACTATCGGCTTTTGAACAGTCTTTACCAGCTTCCTTACCAGCTCCTGCGTGGATCTCTCCAATCCCAGGCCGGGGCCGACAACCAGAATATCTATCTTTTCAATAAAACGACTGATCTCTTTAAACGCGGACAGGCTCAAGCTTCCGCCCCTGGTCTGCGGCAGCCCCAGGGTCATCACCTCTTTTGACTTGATCCTGTTTATCTGCCGGTTAAGGCCCTTGGGTAAACCAAGGGTAACCAGCCCGGCGCCGCTGCGCATTGCCGCGCTGCCGCATAAAACGGCAGCCCCGGAATACCTCTCTGACCCGCCCAGGATAAAAACATGGCCGAAGTCGTTTTTACAGGTATCAGGCTTTCTGCGTAATAATCGCGTTGGCAACCGCATAATTTTTTACATGCGAGATCGAGATGTGCACTGACTTGGATACTCCCCGCCCGTTCAATATCCTGCAGTATGGACGGCCTTCCCGGTCATTCAGGATCTGCACGTCTTTCCAGTTCAGATCACTATCGCCCATGGCCTTAAAGATCGCCTCTTTCGCGGCGAATCTCCCGGCAAGGTGCTGGTAGAGGCTCCCCTTTGTCTGGGCATTTGTCAGTTCTTCGGCGGTAAAGATGCGGTTCAAAAACACATCCCCCCATCTTTCGACTGCCCGGCGCATGCGGCTGACCTCGGTTATGTCTACTCCCGTCCCGATCACCTTCATTTTTCGATCAAAGCCTTCATTTCTCTTACCGCCCGGTCCAGTCCGCAGAAAACCGCGCGGCAAATTATAGAGTATCCGATATTCAACTCATTGATCCCGGGTATCGCGGCAATCGGAGAAACATTTTCATAGTCTAATCCGTGCCCGGCATTAACCGTGATATTTTTCCCAATCGCGTATTTACAGGCCTCTCTAATCTGCGAATAAAACCTGCCCCGCTCTTTTTTGTTTCTTGATCCGGCGTAACGGCCGGTATGCAACTCGATTATCCTCGCGCCGGCCTCATCGGCCGCGTCGATCTGGTCCTTATCCGGGTCGATAAAAAGGCTTACCGCGATACCGCTTTCCCGGAGCTTCTTTATTGCCTGAGCAACTTTCCTGAAGTTCGCGCTTATGTCAAGCCCGCCTTCGGTGGTTAATTCCCGGCGTTTCTCAGGGACCAGGGTCGCCTGATCCGGCTTGACCTTGCAGGCAATCCCGACAATCTCTGCGGCTGACGACATCTCCAGGTTAAGCCTGCCTTTTAAAACTTTCCGCAGCAGATACAGGTCATCATCCTGTATGTGCCTTCGGTCTTCTCTTAAATGCACAACTATGCTATCCGCCCCGGCAGCCAAACAAACCAATGCCGCGCGAACCGGCTGAGGTTCTTTCCCCAGCCTGGCCTGCCTTAAGGTTGCCACATGGTCGATGTTCACTCCCAGGCTGACCGGCATCTCAATAGCTGAAACGGCTGATCTCGCCCTTGACATAGAACCAGAGTATTACCGCCAGGACCAACGCGATAACTTTAAGCCAAGGATGATAAACTACATAATGTTTTATCCGGCCTAGAAAATTTATCTTTTCTTTATTCATGGCGTTTTTTCTTTTTTGGGTTGATAATCTCTTTGCATTTCGGCAGGAGGTCCTCCCGGTTCAGGTCCTTCTCCAGCCTGCCGTGATAGATCAACGAAATATCCTGACGCTCTTCGGAAACGACGATAACCAGGGCATCGGTCTCTTCGCTTAACCCCAGGGCGGCGCGGTGCCTTGTGCCGTAGGTACGGCTAAGTTCCTGTTTCTGAGAAAGCGGCAAAATACATCCGGCGGCCATTACCCGGCCGTGCTGAACGATCATCGCCCCGTCATGCAAAAGGCTGTGCGGGGTAAAGACCGTCTGGATCAACTCTGAAGATACCCTGGAGTCGATGATGATCCCGCTCTCCGTATATACGGTCAAAGGATCATTGTTCTCGATGGCGACAATGGCGCCGATCTTGTCCTTGGCAAGCTGTTCCACGGCCTTGGTTACCTGATTCAAGATATAATCGATCTCCTCTTCTTTGATCGGCGGGCCGAAGATGTGCCTCTGCCCCAAACGAGCCAGCCCCTGCCTGATCTCGGGATGAAAGATGACTAACCCGGCAATGACGGAAATCGCGAAAAGCTTGGTCATTAACCAATCCAGGACCTGAAAATTCAACCTCTGAAAAAGAAAGAAAGCTACCAGCAGTATGATTATACCGCGCACGACAAACAAGGCGCGTGTGCCTTCGAAAAAAAGCATGATGTGATAAATAATAAACCAAAGGATGGCGATCTCAACTATCGGTTTCCAGAAATAAATTAAGTTTTCCATAGGCTTTTTTAGGCGTAACTTATCGCCTCCCAGATTTTTAGTGCCTCTTTTGCCTGTTTGACATCATGGACCCTGATAATTTTAGCCCCATTCTGCGCGGCCAATACGCAACTGGCGATCGTCCCGCAGAGCCTTTGCTCCACAGGCTGAGCGGTGATCTTACCGATAAAAGATTTTCTTGAGGGGCCGACCAGAACAGGGCAACCCAAAACCTTAAACTCCTTAAGCGACTTTAATATCCGCAGATTATCCTCCACGGTCTTTCCAAACCCGATCCCCGGATCAACGATGATCCTCTCCCGGCTGATCCCCGCGTCTGCGGCCCTGCGGATAGCCGCGTCCAAAAACTGCATGATCTCTTTGATCAGGCATTCGTACCGGGGATCCTTCTGCATCGTGCGGGGAGTTCCCCGCATGTGCATGGCTACCACCGCGCATTTGTGGCGCGCGGCAGTCTCGATCATCCGCCTGTTTCTTAATCCACTAATATCATTTATGATCAACGCCCCGTTTTCCAGGGCCAGGCGCGCGGTTTGGGGTTTATACGTATCTATGGAAATGGGGGCCTTGATCTTCTTTGCCATGGCCTTGATCACAGGGATCACCCTTTTTGCCTCAAGGCCCTGGGGGATTGCCGGGGCCTGCGGCCTGCTGGATTCTCCGCCAATATCAATAATGTCCGCGCCTTCGCCGATAATCTTCTGCGCGTATTCTATGATCGCCGAGAGCTGCGCCGCGCGGCTGCGCCCCTGCCGATAGAACCCGTCTCCGCTGAAAGAATCCGGGGTAAGATTGATCACCCCCATGATCAACGGCCGTTTACCCACGACCAGCCTGCGCGAACCAAGATCTATACTGTAATTGTTCTTGTGGTAATTAGACAAAGAGCGGTCTATCCGGTCTGCCAGCCGGCCCAGCCCGAAAGGCTGCCGGTATAATTTTTTCTTCAACCCTGCCAACTGAGAGAGACTGCCGATCACCAGGCAATCGGTCTTTTTCGTCTGGCCGGTAAGCGCGCCGCGGGCCACCGCAACATCCCCACCCAGGGAGAGCATCTCCTGCTTCAGGATATTCGCCGCGATATTAGAAAGAGAATCTACCCTCACCAGGCGCACGATCCCCTTGGGAACCATGATCTTTATCCCGTATGGATCGACCTTAATCTCCCGCATCAACTGCCGGAGCTCTGCCTGATTCGATATCTCTAAAACGCGCATCTTAAACAAGTTTTACAAAAAACGTGCTAGACGGCGGATTCCGGAAGGTCCTGCTTGGTAATCCCCAGGAGACGCTTGACTTCTTCGCCGTTCAAAACTTCCTTTTCCAATAAGGCATCGGAAAGGATCTTTAATTTGTCGGAGTTCTTTTTCAACATCTCTACCGCCTGTATATAGGCCCCATCGATAATTCTCTTGACCTCTTCATCTATCATATGCGCCGTCTCTTCGCTGTAATTTTTCTCTTCCATAAGGTCACGGCCCAGAAATACCAAACCATTACGCTTGCCCAAAGTCATATTCCCCAACCTATCCGACATGCCGAACTGGGTAACCATGCGCCTGGCCATCTGCGTGGCCATTTCCAGGTCATTCTGGGCTCCCGTGGTAACCTCACCGAGACTTAATTCTTCGGAGGCCCTGCCGCCAAGCATCATAATGATCTCGGCAATCAGCTCTTTCTTGGTCCAATAGTGCCTGTCTTCCAGCGGCGGGGTAAAGGTATAGCCCCCGGCCAACCCTCTGGGAATAATCGAAACTTTCTTTAAAGGGTTTACTTCCGGCAGTAACAACGACAGCAGGGAATGCCCGGACTCGTGCAAGGCGGTAATTTCTTTTTCTTTCTTGGACATGATGTGGCTTCTTTTTTCCGGCCCCATCAGCACCCTTTCCACGGATCTCTCGAAATCGATCATCTCTATGGATTCCTTGTTATGCCTGGCCGCCAGGAGCGCCGCCTCATTACAGAGATTGGCCAGGTCGGCCCCGGAAAACCCGGGAGTCTGAGAGGCAATCGATTTGAAATCAACGGTAGGGGCAATTTTCAGTTTCCTGACATGGACCTTCAGGATCTCTTCTCTTCCCTTGATATCAGGCGGATTCACGATGATCGAACGGTCGAACCTGCCCGGCCGCAATAATGCCGGATCAAGGGTGTCGGGCCGGTTAGTGGCGGCGATCAGGATGATCCCCTGACCGGTGTCAAAACCATCCATTTCCACCAAAAGGGCGTTCAAGGTCTGTTCTCGCTCGTCATGCCCGCCGCCGATACCTGAAAAACGCAAGCGGCCCACCGCGTCTATTTCATCGATAAAGATAATCGCGCCTTTTCCCGAGGCCTTGGAAGCCCTGCGACCCTGCTCGAAAAGATCCCTGACCCTGCTGGCACCCACGCCGACAAACATCTCCACAAAGTCAGAACCGGAGATACTAAAAAACGGGACACCGGCCTCTCCGGCCACTGCCCGGGCGATCAGCGTCTTTCCGCATCCCGGAGGACCGACCAGCAGCACGCCCTTAGGGATCTTCCCGCCCAGTTTCTGGAATTTTTTCGGGTCCTTCAGAAACTCGATGACTTCCTTAAGCTCTTCTTTCGCCTCATCCACCCCGGCGACATCGTTAAAAGTAACCCGCTCCGCGCCGCTCTCGGAATGCACCTTGGGCCTGATCTTGCCGAAGGTCATAATCTTATTACCCAGCTGTTCACCCCTTGCCGCCATCATCCACCAGAAAAAGATCAATAAGAAAATCGGACCGAGGTTAAACAACAACGTGGCCCAAAAAGTACGCGGGGGCGCAACGGTAAAGTCTTTAACGTTTTGACGTAGAAGATTCACCAGCTCGGGATCGTTTTCCGGGATACTCAAGAAATATTTTGTCCCGTCAGTAAACTCACCCTGGACCTTATTTTCTCCGTTGATCAAAACCGCGTTCTTGATCTTCTGCGGGCCATCTTTAACCAGATGATAAAAGTCGGCGTATTTTAACTCCTGCGGCACCCCGGAAATCGACATGTTCAGGGAGCTCACCAGAAGATAAAAAACAATTATCCCCACCATCCAACCCCAGGGAAAACGACGGAATTTATTCTTTTTCTTGGACTTATGCATATTGTGGTTTGCCATCTTAAACAACCTTTCTATAGTAGATCAGAAAAATATTATATATTTAAACATCCATAAAATCAAGTATTTTATAGGGTTAGTTTTCAAGATTATTCTAAAGAAAAGGCCAGAAAATTGGCTTTTTTTGTCACGGAAATCCCCTGCGGCAGGTGGACTATGGAACCGACCGGACGGCTGAAAAGCAGATCCTCAATCTCCTTGATATGACGAAAACTTATCCTGCGGGTATTCCCCTGCAGGCTGCCAATGGCCAGGCGCAAAGAGATCCTGCGCAAGGCCGGATGTTGTTTTAAAATCGCCTTTAATGAGATCTTTCCTTTGGAGCGGGAAAAGGAATCTTGCGCTTTTTTGATCAGATAATCATAATCCGCTGCCGCGCTTTCGGCAAGATTACTCAGCACCTCCTTTATGTTTTTATTATACTCCCGCTCCAATAAAGGAAGCAGCCGGTTCCTGACCCTGTTCCTCAAGTAGAGATCCTGCGCATTGCTCCGGTCGTAACAAGGGGTGATCTTTTTCCTGCGTAAAAATGACCTGATTTGGCTGCGCCGAATCTCCAGTAAGGGCCGGACCAGAATAAACTTTCCAAAGGCGCGCTTTGGCTGTATGCCGCTTAATCCCTGCAGGCCCGTTCCCCTTAGGACACGCATCAATACTGTCTCTGCCTGGTCGTCAAGGTTGTGGCCAAGCGCGATTTTCCGGATCTTATATTTTTCAGCGGCAGCAAAAAGAAATTTCAGGCGGGCCTCCCGGGCAACTTCTTCCAGGGAACTTTTCTTTTGAGCCAGCTTTGCCACGTCGG
>JAQUQA010000052.1 GCA_028716305.1 Candidatus Omnitrophota bacterium
TTCTGCATTGCCCGGACAAAAACTTCCTGGCGCTGCTGGGTGTCCTGAGCGTAAATTAATCCTTCCATCAGGCGAAATTCCAATCCGGACAATATATGCAAATATGCATACAGCCTGGCCTTTAACGGGGTATTGACCAGATTTCTGTGCTGGTCCCTTAAGAGGCGGCGGAAAGCCGGTAACGTCTTTTCCCAGAGATCATGGAACCTGTAAACATCCTGCACCTGCGGATCTTTAAACCGGTAAGGATAGCTGAGTGTATCCAGGTCAAAATCATTCGCTTGCAACAACCCGGCCTCCTGTGACTGCCGGTAAATCTCCGTCAAGGGATGTATCCTCATCGGTATATATATGCAATAACAGGTATCATAAAGCTGCATTTCCCTGACAAAATCAATATTTTCACGGAGCTGCGCCATATTGATAAGCGGATCAAAAAAGATCAACTCCGCCTCCACCCGGATGCCGCTCTGCCTTACCCGCCGGATCGATTCGCGGATCGTCTCCTCATCCAGGTACTTACGATAACGCGCCAGCTGTGTATTACTTCCTGATTCAATACCCATAAGTATTTTCTCCACCCCTGCCGCGGCGAGCTTACCCAAAACCTGCTGGCGGCGCTCCCCTTTCCAGGAAAGTTCTCCTCCGGTGTCACAGAAAGAATCGGCCCTGGTGGCAAAGACCACCACGCGTATCCGATCCTCACCGGTCAAACCCAGGTCTTCATTGATCTTGAGGATGCCGTCGGCAAATGCCTCCAGCCTGTCCATACTGGCGACGAACTCAACGGGATTCAGGGCATATCCGGCAAACTGCGTATCGATGATCCTAAAGATCCTTCTGCCGCTTTCCGCGAAAGTACGGATACGCGCCAACAGCCGCTGTATATCAAACCCCCGCCATCCCTGTCCACACATATTTTTCACCGTGCAGAACACACACTGCCCACTGACGCAGCCGCGTGAGGTTTCCAGAGCAACTTCAATGGTCTCCGGACTGCGACCCTCATATACATAATATTCAATGGCCTTTTCCGGCCCGGGCACGGTCAACTCGGCGGTAGTCATCCAGCAGGAATGGGTTGTAATCATGCGGTCCCCTATCTTAAAGGCCAAATTAGGCACCTGGCGGTAAAGGCTCAAGTCGCTCACGAAATCGTCCGGGTGCTTAAAAGCAACATCCACGATCTGCGCCATCGCCTTCTCCCCTTCACCCTTAACCATCAGCGTATCAGAGAACTCCGGTTCATTAAGCAGCCGTTCGTAGGCAAAGGTTGCCAGGGGTCCTCCGAAGACAAAAAGCGGAGCGATTTTTTCCTGAATGATATTTACCGGCAAGAGGCCGAGGTTTACCGAAAGAAGCGGGGTGGGGGCCGCGGCTTTCAGGGCACGCACCACCTGCTTGGCTACTTCGATCGAACCGGGCTTGAGGGTCATACCGATAATATGCGGCTGGTAAATCAAGGTTTCATCGCACACCCTCTGAATGGCCTCGGCCAGCAGATTGGCGTTATCAACCGTCCCCGCCCCTACGGCGGTATCGGCCCGGCGCAGTTCCGTCAGGTAGCGGTCCATATCCACGACAGTAACCAAAGCATCGGTTTTTTCCCGTAGATGGCCGGCAAGGGTGGTAACCGCCAAAGGATTCTGTCTCTCATCGGCATATTCCGGAGAACAAAGATTGATCAGCACCACTCTTGGTTCAACCGAAGGTATCAGGCTTATCTCCGCCGGCATCTCTGCGCCAGCCGGTGAATGTATGGAATTTGCCGACCATTTCACTCTCAGGGAAACCGCCTGCGGCAAGACACTCTCCGCCAACCCGTGCTTCAGAATAGCCATGGCCTCCTGGTACTGTCCGGCGAATGCCCCGGAGGGGTGCAGTTCAGAATAGGCATACATCCTCAAACACTCGAAATTCAATGCGCTCACCAGCGATGGATCGGTTGGACCGATGATGATCGTCTTGATGAAATCCTGTTCATCGATCTCCTCTTCCAGGATTTTGAGCAACTCGATCTCCGGTAATCCCCTGTGCGCCAGAAAATCTTCGATTAACGCCGACTTTTTTTCCTTGCTGACATTGGGGTCTTTCAGCCACTTATCAATCCTGCCCCCCAACTTCCAATCGCTAAAGGCGGCAACGAGCCTGGGCGAATGCTTTAAAAGCAGGGCGGCCGCCAAAGCCGGAGAAAGGCCGCAGTCACGCAGGATCTGCTGCCTGGTAACATGAGGCCTGCGGCGCAGCCTGATCAACTGGAAGTTACCCATCAGATACAACACATTATAAAGAAAGGTGGCAAAAACGTTTGATCTGCTGAATACCGGATGTTCGCTGATCCTTACAAGCAGCTGCCGGAAACGATACGGGTCGCGGCATTCCATTAATGCCTCTGCCTCACTCCTGAGTTCCTCCGACTCTTGCGTGATCTCGGATAAGGCGCCGACTACTTCCATTGATTCAGTAGCATCCATTTCTCCGGTAGCGGTAGTCGGAACAATCAGGCGCTTCAAGATTTCCTTGGGGCCTGCGCGTAATACCATATCACCGATACGCTTGTCGCTGAACCAGCGCAAGAGCACAGATTGCAGGCTGATCGGAGTGGTAAAATAAAACTCCGCGTCAAAATAGCGGTCGATTAATGGGATGATCTGGCGGTCTTTGATTTTCGGATTGCGCCCTCCGCGCAAGCCGCCCTTGAGCCCGATAAGGGAAAGCCTTCCTCCGGGATTCTGTTTTCTATCTTCCTCCAGCTCTTCGGCGAGGCGCCTGCGAAAGGCCATCCGGGTCTGCCTCTGGGTGAGCGCCCGCTGTACCATAATCAGAAGTTCGTTTTCCAGTTCGACGTCAAACAGGAAGGTGGCGTTAATGTACCGGAAGAGGCCGGGAAACTCATGCTGCAGCCGTAAGGCGAGTATGGAACAGCTATCCTGGAAGAGGAAAAGATTTGACCGCGCGTCCGGTGAAAAATCTTCGTAGGAAATAAAAACCGGCCTGACCGCGCTTAATTCCGAAAGGATCGCGTGCATCGCTGCCTGGATATGCACGCGGGCCGGAATATACTCCAGGATACTGCGTTCGACCGCAACAGGCACGGTATACCCTGCCAGTAAGCCAGAGGCATCATAACCGTCGATGAGGAACCGCTGATTTGCCTGGTCATAAGTAATCTGCGTATCCTCCGCCAATTCAACCAGTGCCTTGTAATTCAATGGGCCGGGATGCTGTTGCAGATATTTCGCCACATAAAGCCGTTCAACCGCCGCCAGGTCAAAGAATACGCCGCCGAAATGAGCAACCATCCTGTCGCGCACCCTCTCAAAACGTCCGGCTATCTGCGGACTCTCCGCTTCGAAAATAATATTAATCACTGCCGGCTCAAAGATCGCCTCTCTCATTTGAGGGGAATTCGCCCCGAGCATCGAACTCACGCCAACCGCGGAAGACTGGGCGGTTGCTTCTTCTTTGCTAAGTCCGGAACTTTGTACCTGGTCATTGCCTTTCCCGGCCGCGAACAACCCTCTTTCATGCAATATCGCGAACGCCGAAATAATAAGTTCGTTTTCTATGGCCATATATTCCCAGGGCCGGGCGGCTTTATTGGCGCGCAAAGGAACGAATACCGCGGAAGAATGATTATCCAGGTTAAAAGGCTTTGCTTCCTGCGCGGGATTGGTTTTTCCCGGGACCTCGGCCATTTCAATGGCATATAAATATTTAAGGTGCCCTCGGACCTCTAAAGAATCCTCCAGGGCATTCAGGCGCAGAATTATGCCGGAAAGTAACTGTTTTGCCTCAATCTCATTTAAGCCCCGGACGGAAAGCTGCTGCTGCCTGTAGATCAGCGGAGAAGAATGCCGCTCCAGTATAGAAGTTCCCCCTTCCATTCTCCTGCGCCTGACCATCACAATCTGCACTCCCAGGATATCACTCAACCGCGTTAAGAGGAACTGAGCGGCATGCCTGATATGCGTAAGCCCCAAATTCTGGTCCTGGCGGTGGCAGGGATGGGTATGCACGTATCTGACGCATTCAATACCGGCAGGTGAAACAACAATCTCCAGCATGCCGGTCTGAACTGGCATGAGATTCGGGTCAGACCCGACGCTGCGGTTAAATCTGGAAGTGAATTCGATGACCTGCGCGGTAAAGGCATCTTCTTTCTCCTCGAGCCATCCGCGGTGGATCGCCCCGCTGATTGCGGGACAGCGTTGTTCATTAACGAGATCGTTCAACTCAAAAAAGGCCAAAGAAGAAGCGCGCCCGGATTTAAAGAAAGATGAGGTTTGCAAAGCGTTAAAAGCGGGGTTGGCGTAAAGGAACTGCCACATCGCCTGATTATCGGCATAAACATTAATATCCTGATATGACCATTTATCCGGTGATTCTTCGCTTAAACTCAAACGTCTGTTTTCCATATTGGGAGCGCGCGGCCAAATCTTCATATCCCAGACTGTCTGCTGGCGCACTAATACGGCTTTATAGACCGCCGTTCCCTGGGCAGTGGTCACCTGATATGCGTCTCCATCGGTCTTGAGGATACTTAAATTCTTGAGCGCCGCGTGCCCGCTGGGGGCATTGACGATTTTTCCGTTATAAGTCTCCACCCGGCAAAGCAGATGCTCCTTAGCCATGATATCGAATACGGCCAAAACATCCTTCGGCCCAACGCTTAAAGGAACATTGATCCGCACGCGCTCTCTTCTGCCCTCTTTCTGGATAAAGACATCCATTAATAGGTATGTTTCCAGGTATTCCGAACCTGCCTCTAAATCCTCTACCTCACCCAAAGGATAAAGGAAGGTCCCATCATGGATATGCACATTTTTAGCATGCAGCGGCCCGAAGATGGCAACGCTGTTTCCGATTACCCCGCTTTCAATTTTCACCGGCCCGAAGATTAGCACATCTTCTCCTACTACCACTGCGTCACCTAAGACCACATCACCGACAAATAAATGCCCTTTCTGCGTTGGTTCAGGCAGCCCCAGTAAAGCGCGTAAGGCCCGGGCTTTTTCTACGCGCGCCGGGTCTTCGCTTCTTACTAATAGTTCCATCAGGGTCTCAAAGAATACCTGGTTGGTCCCGGTATCAATAAAGATCGCCTCTGCGCCGGTATCGACAAATTTATATCCGAAAAGCTTGAACAGTTGGTGAGACACATCCCAGATCTTCTCGGCATCCTCTTTGGCCCAGCCTTTCTTTTCTCTTCTTTGCACGTACTTCTCGCGGCTCAAGGTGGTAACAGACTCCAGTAAATCTCCGGATGTATCCAGCCCATATTTTAAATGCAGCATCCTTCCTTCATCATCTGTCAGGCCAAGGTAAAGCTGCCGGATCAATTGGATTGCTTCCAGGGAAATATAATAATCCGCCCAGTTGGTCGGAATGTAGGCATCCTGGCCGTAAAGCCTGATCCTTTCTTCCAGCGGGGCCTTCTCCACCATCTTTTCGATCATCGAAGTATGCCGATTGGCCTGGGCAGTGCCTAATCCGTCCAGTTCGGCGTCGGTAACATGGCGCACGGCCCCCAACATCCCGATATAACAATTACCCAGATCGATATCGCGGGCAATCGCCTTTACCCCGTCATTAGTCGTAATCACCATCCCGCCTTTTTCCTGGACCTCGGGGTAATAATGCATGATCTGCTTAAAAATCTGGAAAAGAAACATCGAACCGTTTAATCCGGGCTGTTTTCCTTTATCCAAAAATCCATCAATGGTCAAAGGATAATTGCGTGAGCCTGTGCCGGCGCTCAAGACCACGGCAATGCTGTGCTTTCCGGTAAACTGCTCTTGATGCTCGATCAAAAGGTTGGCAATTGCCGACCAGTTGCCTTTAATCTTTCCTTTAGGCTGGGAAACAATCAGGACTTCGGCGCCCTGCGGGATATATCTACCTCTGGCCATCGCAATGACTTTCTCTGTCTCCGGGAAGCTCGCCTCATCCACCACCACTACCAGCAGGTCATAATACCTGCCGCTTAAAGGCTGATCCGGATTTTCCAGGGCCTCCTGCAACAGGACCTCTTGCTTATTAATACCGTGCCACGGCCCCCTGCCATACCTGCCGACTAAGCTGTTTTGGGCGGCGATCCAGTTTTCTACTCCGGATACCACCTCTGCTACTCCGAGAGTGCGTAAGATCTGGGGCTGGACATATTCCAAGATCCCCTGGATCAGGTCAGGATGGTTGCTGAAACCGGAGACATTGGCCAACACCGCAAGTTGGGGGGCAGGGAGAAAATCCTCTAATGCCGCGAGCAAGACCTGGGCATGCGCTGTGGATAGCGAAGCAATCAGCAGGCGGTTAAAGGCCCAGGCATCATGCTGGGCCAAGGCAGATACGGCCTGTGCCTGCCTGATAATTGTGGCCTCTGGTTCAACACTGGCAGCGTAATCCTCGGCAAACCTTGCCAAGGTGTTATATATACTGGCCAGATCTTCATACGCGCGTTCTTCTTCTGAAAGCGCCTGGCTCCTGACCAAATGATGCGCCAGGCGGGTTAACTCTTCTTCAAGCTGTAATCCCAAGAGATATTCGGAATCAAAACAGGCCTGATCGATCACGATCCTGCCGCGGTTAAGGTCAGTCCAGGAGAACCTGTCTCTATCTGCCATGACCGCAAGCTGGATCTGCGGGGCCACCCGGCTGTTTAAAACCGGATAATTTTCCTGCAGCGCCGCGTAACTGCGCACATATGTCCGGCTCAACATTTGCCCCTGTGCTTCGTTTATGGCAACACCCGTCTCCGGGGCGGCGATTTTTTCCTGAATAAACTGCCTGACCGGCTCAGGATAATCTCCTTGCGGATAGATCCTGTTAATCAGGCGCATGGCCTGCTGTTTTTTAACGGCCAGGATAGAGTTACGGTATTGGCTTTCCTGGATGATCAAACCGGCAAGCTGCCGGAGATTACCTTCAAAACAGGCGGTATCAAAAACCAGCGACTCCTCCCAATTGTTCATTAATTCCTGCAGGATTTCTTCCGGCAGCACTTGATTACCTTTACTGGAAAGTACCGCGTCTCTTTCTTCATAAAGCCGGGTAAGCGCGTTTAATACCGCGTGACGTACCCCTGCTTCCTGCTCTTGCTCAAGCAATGCCTGATAGGATGTTTCGTCAGCGCCCGGGACCTGCTCCAGATAAACATCTTTCAGAGACTTACCTTCCACGCCTAATAATTGCCGATCTAGCAATCTTACTGCCACGCGCTCCTTAGGGGCATAAAGATAAATGCGCAATTTCCTGTCGCTGGCTACCCTTCTCATCGCGCTGGGGGCAAGATCCAGGATCACGTTTGTGCTCTGTCCGGTAAGATCAGAAGTCATCCCCATCCAGAAAGGAGCGATGATCGGATGCAGGTGATGAATGATCGCATCGGAAACCTGCGCTACATGGGTATCCTTTTTAATCGCGTCAGTAATATCCTGCCCCTGGTAGTGCACGCGGAATTCGTGTTCCGTATCATTAAAGAAATATAACTCCTGCTCTAATGCTGCCCGGGCCAAAGCGGCAATCTGATTAGGATTATCCAAATCTATACCTTTTTGCATTGCCAGATAAGCGATCGCCCGATAGATCATCCCCACCGGGATGACAAACAGGTCTAATTGCCTGCCTAATTCCTGCAAAGTAGTACTCTTACCCACTCCGGCGCCGCCGGCCAGGCAGAAGACATGCCCCTGTTGGTAGCTGTCGCGCTTGCGCACCGAAGAAGGCTGGATCCGCTGAGGATTGCGCGCCGCTGCCTGCTGTAATTGCTCGATCATGGAATAAGGCGCGTTAAGATTATAATTCCACCCCGTGCCCATAGTTTCAAAGGCATCCAGCCCCTTGTGCCAGTCGGTTCCGGTGGTCATGAATTTGCCCAGGCGTTCGGCTGTTTTTCTAAAATAATAGACCTTGGTTGACTCTTCTCCATCACCCGGAATATCATCTACCCCTTTGAGCCTGTCCTGGAAAGGATAATAAACCTCGATCCCGGAAAGGCCTCCCTGGGTATTAATGTTGATCTGTTCGATCAATCCTTCCACGCCTTCCAAGTAACCCTGCAATGTGTAATCACGGAAAATATTGGC
>JAQUQA010000053.1 GCA_028716305.1 Candidatus Omnitrophota bacterium
AAGGATTAGGTATCAACAGTTGTCTTGATTTGTACCTCAAGGACCCGGGATTCCTGAAAACACACCTGGGAAAATACGGCTGTGAATTATACTGCGGACTGCATCAAAAAGACGCTTTTTTGGGCCTGAAAGAAGAGGAAAAAACCAAGTCTATCGGCCATTCATACACGCTTCCCATGGCATCAGAAACCCCGGGGTTTATCCGGGCTTGGATCAGGCTGCTTGCGGAAATGGTAGCCAGGCGGCTAAGGGAACAAAAACTGCTTTCCCAGACCGTGCATCTTTGGCTGAACGGCCCGGAAATAGGCAATTTTGGGGCCCAGCAGACCTTTGAACTTCCTACTGATGATGGTTATGAGATAAACCACAGGTGCCTGAAAATCATGGCCAGGATAGGCCAAAAAAGGCCTAAAATCAGGGCCCTAGGGGTAACCTGCAGCCATCTTACCACCCCAAAATACCCACCTTTGTTTAATGAACAAAAAAGAAGGGGGGCCTTGCTGGAGGCAGTGGACCTGATCAACTCCCGCCATGGCTCAGGGTCAATAGACCCGGCAGTAATCTATTTAGCCCGGTCAGGAAATGATTAATTTTTTTAACAGTTATAATTAGTCAATTAATTCCTTAAATCAGCCTTAAATGACAGAATTAAAAGAAGGAAGTAAAAGCGAGTAAGTGAAAATGGGGTTTTCCACAGAGAAAAACCGGCATGGCTCAACCATAGGCTTACCAACGCCTTGGAAGAACAAACCCAATATGCCCAAGTTAACATAAGATATATTATAGGAAGTTAACACATAGGGCAATTTAGCCTATTATTTTGTTTATAAGCATAAACAACCGCCCTGTGTTTGGGGTTATTTCTGATTTTTCTTTGGGCTGGTTTGCTGGTGCGGCTCTTGCCCTTTGGAACTGATAACGTAACTGCCACCCTGGATCTTGATCGTCTTTCCTATGATCAGTCCTTCGGCAGAATTTTTCCTGCCCTTTTTTAGGATCCGGCTGAACGTCTGCTGGGATATATGCATTGACTTAGCCGCCTCTTTCTGGCTCAATCCCATAAAGTCAGCCAGCCTTAAGGCCTCTAATTCATCCATGCCTATATTCACCTCATCAGGCCTGCCTGGCCGGCCTCGCGGGCTGAATTGGCCGATTTTCAGGTCCTGGCGGACGATCCTGTATTTTTTAGGCCTGCCTCGTGGATTCATCTTACTTAAACTTACCTATTTTTAACGCCATGGTTATAATGAGTAACTACCCATAATTATAATACCTATCGGCCCCTTGTCAAGAAAAATCGGCAATGCCGGTTTTTATATGTTATAATAAGGCTATGGAGCTGAAACAAAAACTCGAATTAAGAAGGTTTCTCGCGCCGGAACTGCGCCAATCCCTGAAGATCCTGACCTTGTCTTTGCCGGACCTGAAAAACATGGTTGCCCAGGAAATCGAAGATAATCCGGTCTTGGATGAGGCAAAGCCAGAAAATAACCTGGTCAGCCGGACAAGCGAAGAACCATCTCCGGAAACATCCTCCCCTGCCGAAACCCTGGTTTCTCTTAAACCCCGAAAAACCGACCCTAACCGGACCAGTACCCCGGACCTTAGTTATCCTTTAAGCCAGATGGTCAAAAAGGCCACCTTGCAGGATATCCTCCTGCGCCAATTGGGGATGTTTTCCGATAATGACGCGGAGCTGAAAATCGGCGCGGAGATCATCGGCAGCCTTGATGAAAACGGCTATCTGAAACTCCCGCTTGAAGAAATTTCCGGCAGGCTGAATGTACCGCTGGAGCAGGTAGAAAAAACCCTTAAACTCATCCAGCAGTTTGAGCCGGCCGGCGTGGCGGCAAGGAACATCTCGGAATGCCTGCTGGTCCAGGTCAACCTGGCCAATGAAAACGACCCCCTCCTAACCAAAATCATTACCGCGCATCTGGATGACGTGGCCAAAAAGAATTACTCGCACATTGCCAAGGCCCTGGGGTGTTCGGTGGAAGATGTCGAAACCCAGGTCAAAAAGATCACCCGCCTTGACCCCAAGCCGGGCAGAAATTACTCCAGCGAAGAAACACAGAATATCATCCCCGACATCATTATCAATGATACGGAAAGCGGCCTGGAGATCGCGATCAATAATGAAGATATTCCCGGCCTGGAAATCAACAAGGAATACAGGGCAATGCTTAGGGACGCGGCACTTAACCAGCAGACAAAAGAATTCTTAAGCAATAAAATGCGCAACGCAATCGAGCTGTTAAGGTCGATCTCCCGGCGCCAGGTAACTTTAAGGAAAGTCGTGGAAGCCGTGGTTGACTACCAGCAGGAAGCCCTGAAAACCGACCTTTCCAAGCTGCGGCCTCTGACCTTTGCCGAAATAGCCGCCAAAGTCGGTATCCACGAAACCACGGTCTGCCGGGTGGTGATGAACAAATACGTGCATACCCCTTTTGGGATAGTCAGCCTGAAAAGTTTTTTTCCGGGAAAATTGCAGGAAGAAAACGGGAATTCCGTTTCCGACAGCCAGGTAAAAAGGCTGATCAAGGAGATCATCGACAGCGAAGACAAAAAACACCCCGAAAGCGATCAGGAGATCACCGAAAAACTACTCCAACAGCACCAGATCAAGCTCGCCCGCAGGACAGTCGCCAAGTACCGCGAAGAACTCAAAATACTCTCTTCCAGTTTTAGGAAAGGAAAGGTAACTTCGTCGTGCGTATTGCCTGCCTTGCCGGCTCGCCTCTCGGCGAAGCCGAGGGCAGACAGGCGTCGAACCAATAAGGATCTCCAGCTTGCTTTCCGGGTAATCCAGGGATAAAAGGCTCCTGATCTTATTTTCGATATTCTTTTCCTCGTTATAAACCGAAAGCAGTATGGAAACGCCCGGGTAAATATATTTCCTGCGCACCGGCTGTTTATAGAAACGCGAAAACAGATATACCAGCACCGGATAGCCGAAGTACAGGTAGAATAGGGTAATTATGGAGAACCAGAATATGAACTTCATAGCTTTGCTTTAGCGGGTAGCGTTTAGCGGGTAGCGTTTAGTAGAGTTAAAACTAAACGCTAATCGCTAACCGCTAAACGCTTAAGTTCGTCCCTCTTTAAAATTAGTGTCCTTAACTTGTCATACCCCGACGCCCCAAGCATGCCTTTGGCCGATTTTTTCAGGCTATGCTTGAATTTATCCCGCAGGGTAAAGCCGTTGTTGATCAGGTTAACAAAACGCTTATCGCTCCAACCGGCGGTAATCGCGATCCTGCCGCAGCTGTAACCGTCATTGTCCCGCCAATCAGAGGTGAAAACTTTTTTATAACCCGCCTCTTTGGCCAGTTTGATGATCTTCTTGCGGTTAAAGCCACGGGGAATGGAAAAATAATTAACCGGAGAGCCGAGTTTTTCTTCCAGTATCCTCTTTGAATCGAAAAGCTCGTATCTTAGTTCCGGAACGCTTAAATTTGTCAGAATCTTATGGGTCATCCCGTGTGAACCGATGATCATGCCATTGGCCTTAAGCTCTTTTAACTGTTCCCAGCTCATATATCCGGCACTGCCGATCTTCGCGGGCATGACAAAAAAGTAGGCTTTTATGCCGAATTCCTTGAGCAGTGGAAAAGCCTTTGTGTAGTTATCAAGAAGGCCGTCGTCGAAGGTTATCGTAATTTCTGAACCAATGACCAAGGACCAAGGACCACGCGTAAGGCGTCGGCCGAACGCCGAACGCCTGCCTGCCGGCGAGGCAGGCCGAACGCCGTTCGTACCTGTGACCTGTAACCTGTGACCTGTGACCAATTCCTTCTGCCACATACCTTCCGACTTAACCCTTGACCCTTGCCCCTTGACCCTATCTATTTGCCCCTTACCCCTTACCCTTCCTTCTTCCTGCCCTGTAACGAACGCGACATACTCCAACTGCTTAGAGAACCGCTCAAGCGGCACCTGGTAAAAGTGCGCGCCCGGTTCGGGAAGCGTTCCGCCGCCAATTGAATGATACATTAAAATCTTACTCATATAACTTACTCTCCAGCGAAAAGTTCAAAGCGCAAAGCGCAAAATTTAAGCTTAAAACGTAAAACTTTGAACTTTACACTGTAACTTTGCGCTTTATGCTTTGCGCTTTACACTTTCTTATTGTTTCTTCTCAATTTGATACGTCAATGCCTCTAAAATAAACGGCGTGCGGTATAAGAACTCCGCCGGCCGCGCGTAATAAGCCTTTTGATAGATCATCCCCTTCATCAGCGGATCAGGGCTGTGGCTCTGGTGCGCAATCAAGGACTCAAGCCTCCTGGCCCCTTCATCCTGAAACTTCTTGTTCCCGGTCAGCCAAAAGGCATATGCCAGCGTATCAAAATGATGCTGGTACTCCTCCCCTTTTAGGTATTCCGCCGCTTTAATAATTGCCTCTTTGATTGCCTTATTACGGGTCCGCTTATGGTATTCGATCAGGCCAGGCAAGGTATAACTGATCATAAAATCACTGCGCGGGTCGCCATACCAGCTTTTTTCTACCGGGTTATAGTTTTCCGCCCAACTGCCGTTATGGTTCTGCCCCTTATAAAATACATCCGCCCATTTATCCGCGGCCTGGCGAAAACGCGGGTCCCCGGTTGCCTCATACAAAAGCACCTCTCCCCATAAAACATTTGCCACCCCTCTTTGCGGGGCGATATCCGGATGCCGAAAATAGGTGATCGGCTCTTTAAGGAAAAACTCCCCGATCTCTTTGGCCACATCAAAGGCCCGCTCGTATCCGGTAATATAATAATAAAGCAGGATGCCGGTCAAATTGGTGTGTGTTGACTCCTCGTTCCTGCCTCCCCAATGGTTCCCATTATGCCTGTGCATGGATCCGGGCTGGCTGTAATCATCGAAAATCTTGTTTTTCAGGCGCGGGTCATTGGCAATGGTATTATAATGACATGTGTCCACATCCATCAAATGGCGGCTCAAATTCTCCGCAAACTTGAAATACTTTGTATTCTGGCTGCGCAGATACAATAAAAGCGGGCCGGTGTGCGTTCCGGCACCTTCACAGTTAAACCATCCCCAGCGGCCCACCGGATGCCAGCCCCATTCATTATAAGATTGATCGTAGCTATCCTTCCTATACCAACTTAAGGTGTCTCCGAAATCGATCATCCCATACCAGCGGAAGGCGTCGATCTGGCTGTCTGCCCAGTTAAATAAGCCGTTCAACGTCTCTTCGGCATTACGGAAAAGCAAAGGATTATAAGGCAGTAACCTATCCGCGGCCACGGTATCGCTTACCCAATATGGATCAGCCCTGACCAAGAGCGGCTCAAGCATGCCTGTCATAGTGCTTTTTACTGCCGAATCCTTATACTCACCGCCATGAAAATAAAACACCAGCTCATGGGTTTTGCCCAGGCCAAAGGCACTGCCCCGGGCTACCGCGTCCGGGCCAAGAGCCGCACCCGTGGTTTTTAGGTCCAATTCCGGGGCTTCTTTTGGCCAAAGGCCAAGCTTTAAGAGATTGTTAGCTTTGTCCAGAGAAAACCCCTTGGGAAACTGCTGCCAAAGGCTCTTTACTCCCAGGGCCATCCCCATCCGGCTATCACTGATATCCAGCCAGCCTTCAAGCTTTTCCCCTGTCTGGATGGAGTTGCCTGACTTCATCACGGAAAATTTATTATAATCAGCCTGAAACAGGCCAACATCAGCATCCCATTTTCCCTGGATCACCTTTTTATCCGCGGCATAGCTGAATAAACCTTCCCCTTTTAAGCCAAGCGGCAGGTCCAGAGAGATCTCCTGGATAGTTTCATTTTGCGGCAGGCGCTTGCCCTTGTACAGGTAATGATAACTGTTCTGCGGATAACCTGTATAGATAAAGGTATGGTAGACGCGCACGATCGGCGAATTGGCAAAGGCCTGGATACGCACGACGTATTTACAGAATTTCTTTCCTTTTTCATCGGCAAACCAGCCCTCGGCCTTAAGCACGACTTTGAGCGGCCCTTTTTCCTCAACGATAACCTTGCAATCCTTGGTCTTTGAGGCGCGGTATAAGCCGCCCCGGAAACCCACCAAAAGGTCATTATCCCGGGTGATCAATTCATCATCCTGAAACTTGCCATCCTGATTCAGGTCCAGCCATAAACGGTCAAAGAGATTAAATGATTGCTTGTTCACGGTAAATTTCAACGGCCCGGTAACCACTTCTATTTTCAGGGTTTGCTCATTGATCTTCAACGGGCTGTCCTTTGCCGCGGCAGCGTTTTTTAAGGGATACCGCAAAAAAAGTTTTTCTGCCTGCCCGGCAGGGACATTCTTTTTCAAATCAACCAATAACCACTTAATACTGCCATCCGGCCATCTGCAAAGAGGCCTGCCCTGGAAATTAACTTCCTGCTGTTGGGCATCGGTTATCCTCAACTCCCCGGCGTCTTTTAGCTCCCCTCTGGGAAAAGGCACGCCGGATGAAAAAGGCAGATCCAAGAAATCCTGTGCGGTCTCATTAAAAAGGCTGGCTGAAAACTCCACATATCTGTTGTCCGCGTCGCCGCTTCTCAACCACTTGGGCTTATTTTTGGAAAAATCAAAATAGTCCCCCAGGGCATACGCCTGGGCAGGATCCTCAAGCAGATCGGGTGAGAGCATAGTCTTTTTATCTTTATTGCCATAAGGCACCAGCCTTAAATTATCAAGATAAAACTCCTTGTCTTTGGAAGGCTCCCAGAGAAACAGTGTAAAGTTGCCGATATTATAAATATTCAAAGAATGCCTGATACGCGCAACCTCGACCTCAAACTCTTCCGTAGAATTTCCTTCGATAAACAGGTCGTGCTTGATCTTGTTGCCCTTCTTATCTTTGATCTGCAGGATAATCCGCTCCCGTCCGGGCTGGGGGTTAAAGACAGTAAAAGCAATCCCCTCATACCCTGCCCAATTCTTTATCGCTCCGGGCCGGTCAAAATAATCTTCCAGCTTGATCGAGGAAACCTGCTTGCCCGGGTGAAAAATAACCTTGGCGGATGATGCGCCGCTGGAGGCGTTCTTTTTAGAAAGCTCCATTGAGGCGTTATCTAACTGGAAAAACTTGACTTCAGCAGGATCCTCAAAATCAACAAGCATAAGCTCTTTAGTTTCCTTAGGAACGCGATTAAAACGGGTATCTTCGATTTTAGTGCGCACCTTCCCGTAAAACTCCAGGCCCCGGGAAAATAGATGCAGCTTCATGGCTGTCGCGCCCAAAAGCATGGTAAAAATTACACCGGCGATAAAGATAATGAGATTTTTTTTCATCTTAATTTAGCAAAAAACTAGATTGCTTCGGGCTTCGCCCTCGCAATGACGATTTACATTACCCGCTTATCAACTCCTGATAAAGCTCCTGCGTCTACTCTACCATTCTTTCTGAGCTAAACTCCACTTCAAACTTCTTTCGAGAATTATACCTCAATTTATCGACAAAAGCACGTTCAATTTCAACTCTTAGATCGCATTTTCCACCCTGTGAGTCTGCCGGCTCGACCAACGAACCTCCTTTTGGCTACTTAACTTAAATAATTACCGATTACATAAAATACTCAGGAAGACGCAATAGATTGTAGTTGGGGTTAGGATTAGGAGTAAGTTTGTAAATACCTAACTAACTCCTGGCCCTATTAACTAACTACTCCGTTAACATTTCCCAGAACATTTAAGGATTTGCTGATAGAAACTGCGGTGAGTGTTCTAATGCGTCCTAGTATGTCCTATTGTGTCCTACTGTGTCATAGTATGTCTCGGATAGTCTAATATATACTAATACAGCATTTTCTATGCCAAAATCAAGACTTTGTTAAACTATTTTTAATAGGAGACTAAGTATTTGAAAATAAAGGAGTTATAAAATTTTGTTATCGGTTATTTTCAAACCTGGTAAGAGTGAAGCGGGGGATTTTAGGTTTGTTTCTCAAAAACAACAATTATGCTCAAATTTTAAAAAAACTGCGGGTCAAAAATGGCATCTATAACTTGCTGTGTCGCAACATATTATAAAGGTGTTTATTATTATAAACACGATGTTTTAATATTCTCTAAAA
>JAQUQA010000054.1 GCA_028716305.1 Candidatus Omnitrophota bacterium
CTCGCGTTTCTTTCCCGGTTGATAGAAACTTTTTGATCGCGAGATAATATTTGAAATAAGCAGTGATTAGAGTATAATAATTTTGTCATGCGAAACCTTTTAGTTTACTATTCTCATTACGGGAATACCGCTTTTGTCGCCAGCGAGTTTCAGGTCGCCTTGGAAAAGAAGGGGCAAACCGACATGTTTGAGCTGGAGTACAAGGGAAGCAAGCCCGGCCTGTTACCCCGGACTTTTTACCGGTTTTTCCCTTCGCAGGTCCCTCTGGCACCGGTTCCTTTCGACTGCGGCCAGTATGACCTGATCTGCCTGGGGATACCGGTGTGGGGTGGAAGGCCTTCGGCACCGGTATCAAAGTATTTGAGCCTCTGCCACAATATTGATAATAAGAGGATAATCTGCTTTTTAGTCTATAGTATCGAAGCCAGCGCCAGGACCTGTTTTAACTATGTGAAAAGGTCGCTGGAGAAAAACGGGCGGCCCAGGATTATCCTGGAGGCTTTTGTCCCCTGGCAAAAGGTGCAGGATAAAGAATTTCTGGAAAAGGCGATTTCAGAGGTAGTAGAAAAAGCGTGCAACGCTTAAACAATACGCGGTAACCTCTTTTTCAACATCAGCTTTAACCTGTTAAAAATTTTACTTGACAGTTTATTTTTTTGCCTTAAAATATAGTAAAATTTTACTATTTAAATTTTACTAATTTGCCAACTGATAAGTTCAAGTAGATTAGCCCGGTAGTTTTTGTGGCGGGCAGGGAGCAAGTATGAAATGGAATCTTGAGGTGCAGCAAAGGTTTAAAGCAATGATTGCCAAGATCCCGGTTTTTCACCGGGGGATCACGGAAAACGCGGTTACCTTGAGGGCAGAGGAAAATGCCAGGAACAGAAAGGTTGATCAGGTCTGCGAAGAGGATGTCGTAGCGGCTTTTTTCTCGGATGTCCCTTCTCCGTTTTACAGTATGATGATCCGGCTCTTGGAACAGGCCGGGTTTGACTATAAGAAATACGGGTTCCCGAAAAACGGTAATCACGAGAAATGAAAATAGCAGTGATCGGCCCCGGGGCCATCGGCGGATTGGTTGCCGGGTATCTTAAGCTTAATCACGAAGAAGTTTCCCTGGTGGGCCACGCTGATGCGGTTGAGGCGATCCAAAAAAAAGGCCTGGAGATCTCCGGGGTCAGGGGTAAATTCAATTTGAAAATAGATGTTTCCGGAGAGCTGGACTATTCTCCGGAGCTGGCGATTATCTGTACCAAGACCCAGGACCTCGCGGAATTTTTACAAAAGAACCGGGATTATTTAAAAGATTCCCTGATCCTCTGTGCGCAAAACGGCGTCAGGGCGGAAGAGATTATTTCAGGGTTCCTGCCTGAAAAGAATATTATCTCCAGTATTGTGATGTTCGGATCAACATATCTGGAACCGGCAAAGATCACGCATAATTTCGAAGGCAGCTGGATCATCGGCAGGAGATCAGGCAGGAATGACGATCCGGTCATCAGGGTGTCCCGGGCGCTGGAAAAGGCATTTTCGGTGATCCTGGCCGAAGAATTACTGGGGATGAAATACCTGAAAATTTTTGTCAATGCCAATAACTGCCTGCCGGCAATTCTCGGGCAAAGCATGCAGGAAGTCTTTGCGCACGGTCAGATCAGCCGGATTAGTATCGCCATTTGGAAGGAAGGCCTGATGGTGACGGCCGCGGCGGGGATCAAGCTGGTTTCGCTCCCGGATTTTCCTTTGGAACGAATGGAGAAATTACTTGCTTTGCCCGGTGAGCAGGCAGCGGGGATTTTATCCGGGATCATCTCCGGTTTAAGTAAAGAGCCTTTATACGGGTCCATCCTGCAAAGCATAAAAAGAGGAAGGCCTTCGGAAATAGATTATATCAACGGAGAGTTTATCGCGTTGGCGGGAAAGCACAATACCCGCGCCCCGCTCAACGAGAAGTTAGTAGAAATGGTGCATGCGGTTGAACAGACTGGAAAGTTCTATAGCAAAGAAGAATTGGTAGAGGCAACAAAGAGTCTAATAGAAAAAGCGTAAAGCGCAAAGTTCAAAGCGCAAAGTTACAGCGTAAAGTTTTAAGTTTTACACTGCAGTTTTTCGCTTTGCCTTTTACGCTTTGCGCTAAAGGATAAATAAGGTAGCTATGGTAGACACTCCATTCCCCAAATTAAAACTTACGGTTAATAAGGTAGAGGGTCATTGTTATCACGGTTACAAGATCGGCGACGAGCTGATCCTTGAGGATTTTACCCATCCGCCCAAGCATTTTTGCTTAGGGTTGGCGCACGCGTTGTTTCCGGTAATCTATGCCTTAAGTTTTGGGTCATGTTTCCCTTTCCGCGACAACCAGCGTTCTTTATTGGTAACCTGCCCCGACGGGGGCAAGCTTGAGTTTAAAGCCGAGATCCTGGACAAAGGAAGCAAGGTCCAGGTTATTCCCAAGGATGCGAATTTTAAAGGGCCGAATCCTAAGAAGATGGTTATTGAGGTCGTCAAGAGTAAAGGCAAATGCACCTTCGGCTATAAAGTCGGCGACAAGTGGGAGACCGTCGGATTAAAATGCATCCCGGGTTTTTGCGGAGCGGCTTTTCATTGCGCCTTCCCGGCGCTGTTTGCCTTGAATTTCGGGGCAAAATTCTTTTTTATGGAAAATCCGGATTCGATTGATACGGTGACCTGCCCGGACGGGGGAAATATCGTGTTCAAGGTGGCAAGGATAGAATAATAGCGTAAAGTGTAAAGCGCAAAGCGCAAAACTAAAGCGCAAAACTTAAAACTTTACACTTAAACTTTACGCTTTATGCTTTACGCTTTGCGCTTAAATTGAAGGATGAAATATGAAAAAAAGAAGGGTTGTGATTACCGGATTAGGAGTAGTTTCCCCAAACGGGATCGGCAAGGATAAGGTTTGGGATGGAATGATCAATGGCCGTTCCGGCGTGCGCAGGGTCGACGGGTTTGATGTCTCTGTTTTTAATACCAAGATTGCCGCGGAGGTGCGCGATTTTGATCCTTTCAAGCTCGGGCTTACTCATGAAGAAGCCGTGCGCATGGATAGGTACGTGCAGTTCGGCGTTGTTGCCGCGGATATGGCTTTTAAGGATTCCCGGCTGGACCTGGCCAAGGTCGATCCGCAGCGTTGCGGTGTCTGTCTGGCCAATGCCATCTGCGGGACAAAATATATGGAAGAGGAGTTTGCCCTGGTTACCGAAGACGGTAAGAACCCTATTGACCCCTCAAAGGTCAGGCCGGATTTATACGACGCGGCGATGTTCAATACACCATCGATTGAGATCTCCAGCCGTTATGGCCTGAAAGGAGTTTGCAATACCCTTTCTACCGGCTGTACCGCCGGGACGGATTCTTTGGGGTTCGGCCTGGAGACGATCCAGGACGGCGAGCACGATATCATGTTTTGCGGCGCTGCCGAAGCGCCGATCACACCGATTACCTTCGGTGCTTTTGACGTGGTCAACGTATTATCTTCGCGTAATGACAATCCGCAGGGGGCCTCCAGGCCGTTTGATAAGAAACGGGACGGTTTTGTCCTTTCCGAAGGAGCGGGGATCCTGGTGCTTGAAGAATTAGACCATGCCCGGCGGCGCAATGCCACGATTTACGCCGAGGTACTCGGTTTCGGGACCAGTTGTAACGCCTTTCATATGACGGATCTCCCTGCCGATGGTTCGGCCATGGCCAGTTGCATCGATCTGGCGATAAAAGACGCCGCCCTGAACCCCAGGCAGATAGATTATATCAATGCCCACGGTTCATCGACGCGAATGAACGATATCTTTGAAACCGCGGCCTATAAAATGATTTTTGGGGATTACGCCTATAAGCTGCCGGCGAGTTCCCTGAAGTCGATGATCGGGCATCCTTTGGCCGCGGCCAATGCCATAGAGCTGGTGGTTTGCTCGCAGATCTTTCAAAAAGACCTGATCCCTCCGACTATAAATCAGGAGGAAAAAGACCCTTTATGCGACCTGGACTATGTTCCGAATCAGGCCCGCCAGAAAAAAGTCAATATTATCTTAAAGACCTCCAGTGGTTTTTCCGGGATCCATTCGGCACTGGTCATAAAAAGGTTTGGTGAATAATGGTAAATAAAGTCGCGATTACGGGTATCGGTATAGTGGCCCCTTCGGGGATCGGGCGGCGGCAGTTCTGGGCGAACATTAAAGCCGGCCGGTCGTTCGTGAAAAAGATTACGCGGTTTGAGGCGACAAAGTATCCGTCGCATATTGCCGGCCAGATCGACGAGCTGGAAAAATACGGTAATATTTCCGAAAGACTGCTGAAGAAAATGGATGCCTTTTCGCACATGGCCCTGATCGCTTCAGAGTTGGCCCTGGAGGATGCCGGTATCGATATCAAGAAAGAAGACCCGAACCTGGTGGGGATCTTTCTGGGTAATGCCATCGGGGGGTGGCTTTACGCGGAAACGGAATTAAGGGATTTGTATATCGAGGGCCGCGAGGGAGTATCTCCCTATATGGCCTCGGCCTGGTTCCCCGCAGCTCCCCAGGGGCAAGTTTCGATTTATTACGGGATCAAGGGATTTTCCAAAACAGTGGTAGCCGACCGGGCCAGTTCTTTGCAGGCGCTAGGGTACGCCCGCAAGACCCTGGCCAAAGGTAAGCTGAATATGATCCTTGCCGGAGGCATGGAGGCCCCGGTTACTCCTTATGCCCTGCTTTGTTGTAATACTTACGGAGGGCTTTCTCAGGACAACGAGCATCCCGAGCAGGCCTACCGGCCGTTTGATCGTAAGCGCAGCGGTTTCGTGATTGGCGAGGGCGCCGGTATCGTGGTTTTAGAGAGCCAGGAGCGCGCCAGGGCCCGTCAGGCAAAGATCTATGCCTGTATTTCCGGTTACGGCACAAGCTGCGACGGAAAGGACCGGATCTCTCCAGATAAGGATTCCGCGGAGTTGACCAGGGCTATCCGCATGGCGTTACAAGACGCGAATTGCCCTCCCGCAGAGATTGATTATATCAGCCTTGACGGGGTAGCCATGGATATCTGGGACCGCACGGAAATAGATGCGATCAAGCAGGTTTTCGGCGCCAGGAGCAAAGAGATCCCTTTAAGCTGTCCAAAATCGATGTTCGGAAATCTCCTGGGGGCCTCCGGGGCAATAGACATGATCATCACCGTCTTGGCGATGGAACACAGTTTACTGCCGCCGACGATCAACCTGGACGAACCTGATTTTTCAGGATTTAATTTTGTTACCAAGGAAGCCAGGCCGCAGGAGATCCGCAAGGCACTGATTATTTCGCGCGGCAGAGGCGGGATCAATTCGGCACTGGTCGTGGAAAAAGCGTAAAACGCAAAGCGCAATACCCAAACCTATCGGATGGTTTGGTATGCCGCTTCGTGCGGCAAAGCGCAAAACTACAGCGCAAAGCGCAAAACGTTTTGAGTTTTACATTTTAGTTTTGCGGTTTGAGTTTTGAATTTTGCGCTAAAAGGAGGCTGTAATGAAAATATTATTTGTCATGCCTAAAGTAGGTGCCTGGGCAACACACGGAATACACCGTTCACCCAATCAGCTTTATGCGCATTGGGCGGCCTATATCAGGGAGAGGGGTTATGCGGACGTTTCGGTAATCGACGGTAAGGCCGATCAGATCCCCATGGAACAGTTGATCGAACAGGTAAAGGCCAAGAACCCCGATATCGTGGTGATGGGGGAGCAGTTGCACGGATACGGCGGATACGGGGTCCTGCGTCATTTTAAAGAAGCCGCTGTCGGGATAAAAAAAGCATTGCCTAAAACGAAGATCATTTTCGGCGGTTTGTGGTATTCGGCGATGCCCGTACCCACGCTGGAAGAGAATCCCGCGGTTGATTTCGTGGTCATGGGAGAAGAAGAATCTTTCGGGGACCTGATCGAGGCCATCGATAAGCGTAAACCCTTAAAAGACGTGGGTGGCGTGACCTCCCGCGTCGACGGAGAAATCGTCATGGGGCCGCATAAGCCGCTGTTGGACGATCTGGATAAGTTGCCCTTGCCGGCGTATGATTTATTCCCGATGAATAAATATGTGGGCCATACCTATTGGAAGCCGTTCGTGGACATGGTTACTTCCCGGGGCTGCCCCTCGGCGTGTACCTTCTGTTACGAATGGGACCAGTTCGATCCGCGCTCGCCCTCTGATTTCTTGAAATGGCGCGCCAAGAGTCCCGAGCGGGTAATCGAAGAAATGGAGTTATTGCAGAAAAAATACGGGGTAAAAGTCGTGGTTATCCAGGACGATAATTTTAACGTCGACCCGGCGCGCGTAAAGAGATTCTGCGATTTGAAGAAGGCCAAGAATATCGATATCAAATGGGTTTCCCTGGGCAGGGCGATCGATTGGGTGAATTGCGAAAGCATCCTCCCGTTAATGAAGGAAACCGGTTTGTTCATGGGTGTCTTTGGCATCGAGGTCACCACGCAGTCGGAGTTGAAAAAAATCGCCAAGGGGATTACCCTTGACCAGATCAAAAAAACCATCGAGATCCTGCGTAAAAACGACATTGCCATCGTCGCGGACATCATGATGGGGTTTGATTATGATACCGAAGAGATCGTAAAGCAGCGTTTCGAATTTACCGATAACGTGGACCCGGATATCTTGTGGGTAGGTTATGTCACGCCCGCCCCGAATTCCCCGATGTGGAGGATCGCCCTGAAGAAAAACTGGATCGATCCCAGGAAAGTGGATTTCAGCACCTGGGATTTTCTGCATCCGGTGATCCCAACCGACCACCTTTCTATCGAAGACTTAGGCAGGCTTGGTTCATGGTGCATGCGCGAGTTCTTCTCCAAACCCGGAAGGATCAACCGGATCATGGAGAGTAATTTTGACCCGCTGGCCAAACTTTGTTTTAAGGATGTTATGGACGGGATCAATAAATGGGAAGCGGCCGCGACAAAAGGAGAAGTACAAATTTAACTTCTAATCCATGGTCCATGGTTCTTGGTCCGTGGTTCATAGTAAAATATACGGAGGTAAATATGGAGACGAAGGAGAAGATCAGGGATATCCTGGTGCAGTTACTAAAGGTCAAACCGGAAGAGCTCAAAGACGATGTCACGCTCATTGACGGGATCGGGGTGGATTCCACGGAGATGGTGGAGGCGGTAATCGCCCTGGAAAAGGCCTTTGCGACCAAGCTTAGCCCCAAAGAGATCACCAAGAATTCCACGATCAACGAGATCGCCCAGATTATCAACTCCAAGATCGGATAAGGCATGAAGATCGTTGACCTTAGTTTGCCTATCGATGACAAGGCCTTTGAGGTGCACCATGTCGAGATTGAAAGAGTGGGGCATAAGGCCGGAGTAGAGAAATTTAACCGGGTGATCATGGGCAAGACCCTCTGGGGCAGGATCAAATATCTTTTGGGCAAGCGCATCTTAAGAAAAGAGGACCTGCCTGACGAAGAGTTCCTTTCCCTGGAAGTGGTCCATTCACCGGTACATATCGGCACGCACCTGGATTACTCCTTCCATTACGGTTCCCGTTCGGAAAATCGCCCTTCTAAGACCGCGGATGAGATTCCCTTAGAATGGTGTTATCAGAATGGGGTGCGCCTGGACCTAAAGCACAAAAAAAGTTCCGAGGTGATCAATAGAGACGACCTGGAATCCGCGCTGCAAAAGATCGGCTATGCGTTACAGCCTTTGGATATCGTATTACTGGAAACCGGAGCGGATAAATTTTACGGGACGCCAAAATATTTCAGCGAATATCCCGGGGTAGATATCTCTGCCATCGATTACCTGCTGGATAAAGGGGTCAGGATCTTTGGAACCGATACCATGGGGATCGATCGGCCGTATAAATTCATGCTCAAGGAGTTTCTGGAGGAAAAGAAGCCTATTTACCCATCTCATTTTTACGGCAGAAAAAGAGAGTTTATCCATATCGAAAGATTGGCCAATCTGCATAAAATTCCGGCACACGGGTTTAAGGTAATTTGTTTTCCTGTGCGGATTAAGGATACGGGAGCGGC
>JAQUQA010000055.1 GCA_028716305.1 Candidatus Omnitrophota bacterium
TTTAAGACCCTTTTGGATTCCGGGATCGAAAAAGTCGCGCAGGGTATCAGCACCCCTGAAGAGGTACTGCGGGTCACAGAACAGGAGGTATAGTGAAACAGTTTACCTACAAAGCCAAGCGGGGGCTCAAAGAGGTCGTTGAAGGGATCATCGATGCGGGAAGCCAGGAAGAGGCGATCAACAAGCTTGAGACACAGCAGCTTTTTCCGATTTGCGTAAACGAGGTTACCTCTGCGGTTGTCTCCCGGCCGATACAAAAAAAATCCAAATCGCTTTTTCCTCAAAGGATCAACCAGCACGAGATCCTCATTTTTACCCAGAAGCTGCACACCTTGATCAAGGCCAGGGTGGAGTTACTCTCCAGCCTGCGGATCATCTATGAACAGACGGAGAACCAGGCATTCAGGGATTTGATCCTGGGGATTTACGAAGAGACAAAGGAAGGCAAGAGTTTTTCTGAGTCGCTGGCCTATTATCCGAAAAATTTTCCCGCGCTTTTCGTGAATATCATTAAGGCCGGAGAGACCAGCGGCCGGCTGGACTACGCCCTGGAACAGATCGCCGAATATCTACAAAGAGAAGAGTCTTTAAGGACCAAGATCAGGGTGGCCCTGGCCTATCCGATATTGCTGCTTTCCGTGGGGGTGGTCAGTATTTTTGTCCTGATCAGCTTCGTCATCCCAAAACTTAGGCCGATCTTCGAAGGGATGGGCCAGGAATTGCCGTTGATCACCCAGATCGTCTTGAGTATCAGCAGTTTCTCCAGCAGGACCTGGTTCTGGTTCCTGGGGATAGTGGTTATTTTGTGCGCCCTGGCTTACAATCGCCGCGGCATACCTTTGTATCACAATTTTGCCAGGAAACTAAAGGCCAATTTGCCGGTGGTAAAGCGCCTGATCAAGAATCAGGAGTTGGCGCACTTTTCCCGGGCATTGGCGCTATTATTGAACAGCGGAGTGGTGGCTTTAAAGTCCCTGGAGATCTCCACGCTTACCGTAGAGGACCCGAAATTAAAAGAGGGGTTAAAGCTGGTTTATAAAGACGTGGCCGCGGGCAGCAGTATCTCCCGTAGTATGGAGACCCATACCAATCTGCCGAAATTCTTTACCAGGATGATCGCCGTCGGAGAAGAGTCGGGCAGGCTGGGGGAGGTGTTGCAGGAGATCCTGGAATCATATTCCCGGCAGATCGACGCGGATATCATGTTGATCAGCTCCCTCTTGGAGCCGGTTTTGATCCTGGGGCTGGGGTTGGTCCTGGGGACAATTGTTCTGTCGGTGTTGTTGCCGACCTTCCAGATCACGCAGATGGTCCGTTAGACTATGAAAGCACCCGTACTTATAGAAATCAACGAAGAGTTCCTCAAGATCGCCACGGGCAAGCCTTTTGCCAGGCAGCGCCAGCTTGCCGACTGTTACGTTGCGCCGATCAGCGGTTTGACTGATCATCAGATCAGCCAGGCGGTGGGAAACTTTTTGCGCGAAAATAAGGTCAGGCCCGCTCCTTTAACCGTCTGTATCCCGCGCAACTTCGTGACGGTGCGTAACCTGCATTTGCCTTCCCAGGTGGAAAGCGAGATCAGGCAGATGTTGCAGCTGCATATCGGCAGGATCGTTCCCTATAAGAAGGAAGAGATCGTTTTTGATTATTCTCTCGTCGGATATGACGAGATGAATTACGCGAAACTTATTTTAAGTATCGTGCATAACGATGTCCTACAGCGGCAGCTGAATATCCTGCACGCGGCCGATCTTTTTATCGACCGGATCAGCCTGAGCTCCTACGCGGTCTGGGAATGGGTGATGTTAAACCAGAAGAATGAGATCAGCGCCTCGGAGATCTACCTGATCCTGGACTTTGACGCGAATTTCACGGATTTTATCGTCTGTAACCGCACCCACCTGTTGTTTACCCGCAGTATTACCGTAGATACCAAGGAAGGGCTGCAGCAGGGGCAGCTGGCCAAGCTGATCGGCGAGGTCAGGCAGTCGCTGGTCATTTTTCACAACGAGGAGATGAATAAAAATCCGGCGAAGATCTTTCTTTGCGGGGCGGGCCTTGTCGACGAGGCGCAAAAGATGTTTTCCGCGGAGTTCGACATGCCGGTGGTGATCGTTCCTCCGCCGCATAACAAGCAGCTGCTGATCTCCAAGAATCGCAGCATACCGGTGAACGTGTCGCTGACCTCCGCGGCCGAACTGCTCCTGGAGGACAGCGGCAAGCGGGTATCCTTTATGCTGCCGGAGATACAGATCCGCAAGGCGCTCAATGACCGCACCCGGGAACTGATGATCCTGGGGATGCTGGTGATCTATTTTTTCAGCGCCTCTTTGGCTTATTTCTGGGGTAAGTTTTATAACCAGCAGCTCTATTTGAACAAGCTGGCCAAGCGCAATAAAACGATCAATGAGGAGATGGGCGGGCTCCTGACAAAATACAGGAAGCTCAGCCTGGTGAAGACTTTTCTTTATCAGCGTAATATTCCGCTGGCCTTTCTCTATGAGCTGGAGAAGATTACCCCTTTTCAGGTGGCGATCAACTACTTGAGTATCGATAACAGCGGCATGGTCACCCTGCGCGGGCAGGGGGCGATGCTTTCCGACGTCTTCAGGTATATCTCCACCCTGGAAAATTCAAAGTTCTTTAAGGACGTGGCCACTAAATACACGCGCACCAAAAAAACACAGGACAAAGAATATACCGAGTTCGAGCTGACCTTTAAATCCGAAGAAAAGATCGAGCCTTTAAAAGAGGCGGTAAAGAAATAAGAGGGGACTGATCAAGATGGCGCTTAAAGGTATCAAGTTGGATCCCAAGCAGAAAAAGATCGTATACGCGGTTGCCGCCCTGGTCACCCTGGTGATCGTCGAAAGGCTCTTTTTTTCCCCTTTAAGGACGAAACTCAAGAACCTGAACCGGCAGATCCGCCTGGAAGAGGCAGAGCTTAAGACCGGGATCAGCATGCAAAAGAGAAAAGACGTGATCAGCGGCGAGATCGGCCGTTACCAGTCATATCTGGAGATCACCGCCAGCCTTCCCGAGAGGGAGATCGTGACCAAATTCCTCAAAGAGATAGAGAAGATGGCCGGGGACGCGCATATCTCCATTATCAGCTTGAGCCCGCAGACCCAGTCCGGGGATTTTAAGGATGCCGTGGAGTATAGTGCGGACCTGCGTGCCGAAGCGAGCCCTTACCGGATCTTTGAGTTTCTGGAAAAGATCCATTCCAGCGGCATGCTTATCGGATTGGATAAGCTTACCCTGGCCCCCAAAGACGAACAGGCCAGCGCCTTAAGGCTGGATACGACCTTAAGCATTATCGTTCCTAAAAATTAAAGCAAAGGCCATGCGCGAAAAAAGCTTTACCCTGGTTGAGCTGATGATATCGGTGACGATCCTTTCATTGGGGATCGTGATGGTGACGCGTTCGCTTT
Source organism: Candidatus Omnitrophota bacterium (assembly GCA_028716305.1). Classification (GTDB taxonomy): domain Bacteria; phylum Omnitrophota; class Gorgyraeia; order Gygaellales; family Profunditerraquicolaceae; genus JAQUQA01. Next base: position 3,435 of record JAQUQA010000055.1, read on the forward strand.
TAGGCAGCGCCTCGGCTTTAGACGCCACGCAGAACCGCATCGACGCCGCCAGGTTCCTGGATGGGCGGATGGCCGAGCTGCAGATCGAGGCCTTAAAATCCGGCGGGGTAAAGATAGCGACACTGCAGGAAGATATAAAACTGAATTCCCGGCAGGCAACCTATCGCCTGGATATTTCCGCCCTGCAGGCGGAAAGCGAAGAACCCAAGCTGAACCGGGTGGACCTGGCCCTTTCCTGGAAGGAAAGCAATGTCGGAAAAGACGAATTCCTCTCTGGTTATTTACCGAACAAAAACTAACCCGCGGGCCTTTACCCTGATCGAAACGATCATGGTCCTGACCATGTTCTCGATTGTCGCGGCGGGGCTGGCCGGGGCGCTGATTTCGGGCTTGCGCCTCTGGCAAAGGGCCAAGTCGACGGACTTCTCCTACTATGAGGATATCTTTGCTTTTGAGCGGATGGCCAAGGAGATGCGCCAGAGTTTCGGTCTTAAAGAGATCCCCTTCAGCGGCGATCTTCAGAAAGTGACCTTCCCCAGTATCAGCGGGACCACGATCAAGCAGATGACCTATTGGTTTGACCCGATGGATGGATCTTTCTATCGTGGAGAAGTTGATCTAAAAGATATCCTGTCGGGTGAGGAAGACCTGAAATATCCCGAGAAAAAACTCGGGGAATTCAAGGAGTTCAAGTTAAGTTATTTTTATTACGACAAGGACAAGAAGGATTTTTTCTGGACAGAAAAATGGGAATCCGCGAACGGAATATTCAAGGCCTTAAAAATTGAGGCGAAAGACAGCAATAATAGAGAGCATGTCAAGACGATCTTTATCCCGGTTTCCTGAAAGATCCAGTATTCTGGTCCTGGCCATCTGGATCATGGTATTTTTTTCGATTTTGGCAACGGGGGTCTACCGGATCATTGCCACGCAGGTGAGCATTGTCAGGGCGGTGGAAGAGAGGGTGATCTGCCCGAACCTGGCCCGGGCCGCCTGTTATTACGCGCGCCTGGAAAATGATTCTGACCAGACCGCTTACGACTCACTGGGGGAGTTGCTGGCAGAGCGGGAATTGAACCTGGGACACGGGAAAGCGGTTTATACGCAGATCGATGAGGAGAGCAAGCTTAACCTGAACACCTGTTCCGAAGACAGCCTTGCCCGCCTGCCGGAGATGAACATCAACCTGGCAAAAAAGGTCCTTGCCTCTGAGCTGTTTCCCTTTGAGCTGATCGAAGAGTTACTGTTGGTTGAAGGGATCACTCCGGAGATCTACGCGGAAATAAAAGATTTTATTACGGTTTTCTCAAACAACAAGATCAACATCAATACCGCTTCGGCAGAGGTCCTGATTGCCGTAGGAATAGATGAGGGGTTGACCGGCTTGATCGTGGAGTATCGTGCCGGGCCGGACGCCAAAGATGGCACAGAGGATGACCGGGTCTTTGAGACCGTTCCCGAGGTGATCGACGAACTGCGCTCCTACGGCAGCCTGTCAGGGGCGCAGGAGGCGTTGTTATTGTCTTTGGAAAGCCAGGGCCTGCTCACGGTGGAATCAAAGAATTTCGAGCTGAAAATAAATACGCAAATTCTTGGCAAAAATGCCTTAAAATATGATATCATTTTAGATAAAGACTGGATCAAGCAATGGCGTGAGTTTTAGGCCGATAAGGAGGCAGAATGAGGAAGAAGGCTTTTACCCTGGTAGAGTTAATGCTCGTGGTGATCATTATCGGGATCCTGGTGGCCATGGTCGTGCCGCGCATGGCCGGCCGGTCAGAACAGGCCAGAGAGGGTGTGGCCAAGGCCGATGTCGACTTAAATATCGCCACTGCCCTGAAACTTTATGAACTGGATAACGGGGCGTTTCCCACTACCGACGAGGGGCTGAATGCCTTGCTTAGCGCGCCTTCTTCAACGACTAACTGGAGGGGGCCTTATCTGGAGAAAAAGCCGCTTGACCCCTGGGGCAGGCCCTATCAGTATAAGTCTCCCGGCACGCACCGCACCCATGATTATGATCTCTTTTCTTTTGGGCGTGACGGAGTGGAAAGTTCCGATGACGTGGGCAACTGGGAACAGGAATAAGGAGGAGCTATGCGCAGGTTGATCTTGGCGGTTCTTGTTTTGGCCCTGGGTTGTTTTGCGGCGCCGATTTCCGATCTTGGGGCGCAGGATGATATGGAAACCTATGAAATTCAGGGGGTAGCCAGCGAGGTGGACGCGGTTGGTTCCCTGCTGGTAGTCAACGCGGTGAATCCCAGGGGGAATTTTCAATCCATGAGGTTTATTGTGCCGGATGAGACAAAGATCTACCAGGGGATGGAAGACGTGCGCCTGAACGATATCAATATAGGGGATTCGCTGACGGTTACATACTATAAAGATGCCGAAGGCAATTTAAGGACCACGCAAATTACGGATAACAATCTCGGTAATAATCAGATGTAAGTCCCGGAGCCATTCTCCAGGCTTTCCTCAAGGTTGACTTTTCCGGTATTATTAACTATAATTAGCAACGTAAATTCAGAACTAAGACTATAGAAACACCTAAAGCTTTCTTTGTTTACTGCCGGTATTGATACACCTATAGTGAGTGACCGGGGCGTGGCTCAGTTTGGCTAGAGCGCTTGCTTTGGGAGCAAGAGGTCACAGGTTCAAGTCCTGTCGCCCCGACTTTTCCAGGGGCAAGTTAAGAGAAGGGAGACTAAAGATGAGGAAAAAGCTGTCGTTTGCCATGGTCATCTTATTACTTTCCATCGCGTCTGCTCAGGCGGAGAGTGATCTGCTTTCCGAACAGGCAAAGGCCTATTACATCCAGGGGGTAGAAGCGGAGAACGGAGGTAATTTTTTTGGGGCCGACGCTTTTTTTCAAAAGACCCTTTATCTCGAACCGAATAACAAAATCTGGCAAAAGTATATCTTTAATAACCGGGGTGTGATGTACGCCAAGCAGGGGGATATGGACCGGGCCGAGGCGGCTTTTAACGATGCCTTGCGTATAGACGCCGATTACAAGCCGGCGCAGATCAATTTGGGGTTCATTCACGAGAAAAGGCGTACCCGGCTGGAATCCCTGGAATACTGGGCCAAGGTTTTTGAGTTCGATAAGCTCAAGCCCAAGGATTACGTAGTGGAAGACGGGCCGTTGAAGGAAGTGAAGAAGTAGGTATAGGTCACAAGGCACAAGGTTCGTTCGGCGAGAGGCGTTCAGCGTTCTGCGTAAAAGTTCTTTAAGCTAAATCAGTAAACGAATGACAGGTTTTTCACAGTGGTTGAATTTACGCAATACGCAATACGCCGTACGCAATACGGAATTTATTGTTTTACGTTACAACTTTACGTTTTAAGCTGTAATTTTGCGCTTTGAGTTTTGCATTTTTAGTTAGATTGGCGGAATAATTGTCTCCAATGACGCGCCTATAGCTCAAATGGATAGAGCATCTGCCTTCTAAGCAGAGGGTTGGCCGTTCGATTCGGCCTAGGCGCAGTTAGGTTTCTTATGAGAAAAGGCCCAAAGATAATTTTTATTCTTTGTTCATCTCTGGTGATCTTCCTTTTTTCGGTTTATACTTTTTTGATCTTTGAAGGCAAGGTGCTGGTGATCGGCCAGCTGGAGAATCTTACCCAGCGCAAGGTCAGTATCGGTTATTTTGATATCGCGCCCCCCTTTAACCTGAAGATCAAGGATCTGAACATCGAGGGGATGGCCAAGATCGAAAGCCTGGAGGTTTCTCCGAGCGTGCTGCGTTTTCTCCTCGGGAAAACCGCTTTTAACAAGATCAGGATCAAGAATCCGGATTTTGTTTTCGAGAAACTTGCCCCGGCGCTTCCGGTTAACAAGCCCCAGGCCGCCGTTCAGCCGGAGATCCCGGCACAGATGGTTTCCGGAAAAGAGCTTCAGGGAAACGTCTCACCGGCCCTTTCCAGTATCGGAGCCTTTTTAAAAAAGGGTAATTACCCGAATTTTATTTTTAAGCGGGTGATCATCGAGCAGGGAAAAATCGATTTTATCGACCGAACCGTATCCAAGGAAGGCCTGCGCATCAGCGTAACCGATATAAATTTCTCGCTGAAGGACCTTTATTTTCCGCCATATTCGGCGAATGCCGATTTCGCTTTAAGCGGCAGGATGCCCTGGGGAGGCCAGAATCCCAATGAAAGCGGCAAGGTCGAGATCAGCGGCCGGGTGAATCTGGATAAAAGGGATATCCTGGCCAAGGTCAGGATCAGTGATATCGACGGGGTTTATCTCTATCCCTATTATGCCCAATGGGTCGACTTGGAAAAAGCCCGCATTGAGAAGGCAAAATTGAATTTTAACAGTAACATCCGCGGAGCGGATAACCTTTTGACCGCGGAATGCCACCTGGAACTGACGGATATTGTTTTTAAGCAGCGCGCCCCCCAGGAACATGAGCAGAAAGAGGAAAAGATCGCCACCACCGTGATCGATATGTTCAAGACCCTGAATGAGGGAAGGATCGTGCTGGATTTTACCCTGCGCACCAAGATGGACCGGCCGGAATTCGGTTTCGGCGATATCCAGATGGCCT
>JAQUQA010000056.1 GCA_028716305.1 Candidatus Omnitrophota bacterium
CCGAGGAGAATTCCGGTAAGCTTGTGGCGAAGATCCGGCAGTTGGCAAAAGAATTAGCCGAAAGAGAGACGCCTGAGTATGTAATTATTGACGGTCCGCCGGGCATTGGCTTTCCGGTAATAGCTTCATTGTCCGGAATTGACTGCGCATTAATCGTGACTGAACCGACCCTTTCGGGATTGCATGATGCCGCGCGGGTTATAGGCGTGGCCGGGCATTTTAATATCCCGGTTAAATTGATAGTAAATAAGCACGACTTAAATCCCGCGATGACCGTCCGGATAGAAGAGTTCGCGCGGCGATCCCGGGTAACACTGATCGGCAAAATCGCTTTTTCAGAGACAGTGGTCAAGGCGGTAGTAGAGGGTAAGACCGTTATCGATTATCCGCACTCTCCGGTAGGCGATGAATTAAGAAGCATTTGGGAAAAGCTGAAATGATATTAGATTCTCGCCATGCAGTTTAAAGTCATAGCTGTCGGTTCTACTAAATGGGAACGCCTAATCCGCAGGTGGGGTGTTTCTTTTTTAGTGGGGGAAGACCTGCTTTTCGATACCTTTGGCGATGAAAAAGTCTTTCTGCGCAACATGCAGAGATTCCATGTCGGCCTGGACAGGATCAGGCATATTGTTTTATCCCATGACGATTGGGACCATATTTCAGGATTTTGGAGTATAATAGAAAGGTGCAGGGGCGCGTCGGTTTATCTTGTACCAGACTTTAATCCGGAAATTAAAAAAAGAATCGCTGATTATGGAATTAAAATTATCCAGGTGGACGGGCCTATGCGGATCAAGGAGGGCATATATTCAACCGGCCAGCTTCTCGGTAAGTCTGCGGGCAGAGTGGTGCCTGAACAGGCATTAGCGATACAATCACGGATGGGGTTGAGCGTGATAACAGGATGCGCGCATCCGGGGATAATCGAGATCATCCGGCAGGCGAGAGGTATTTGTCCGGGGAGTGTTTATCTTATCGCGGGGGGATTTCACTTAAAGGATACTCCGATCAATCAGGTCAGAGAGGTTATTGACGGATTAAAACAGCTGCAGCCAAAACGGGTTTATTCCGGGCACTGTACGGGATACCGGGCAGAATGCCTCCTGCGCAAAGATTTTCCCGGAAATTATTTTAGCTTGAAACCAGGCTTAGTATTGGAGCTATAAAAAAGGGGATCGCGATGAATGAAAAAGCGGCAGTGTTGACGGAAGAGTTGCGTAAGAAGATTTTATCCATGCAACGCAGCGAGATTACCGATCATATCGTTTATAAGAAGCTTTCCGGAATTATCAAAAACAAGAAGTATTCTCAGGTCCTGGATAGGATTTCACAGGAGGAACTGGTTCATTACGGTGTATTCAGGGAGGTAACCGGTAGTGAGGTGCCGCCGGACCGTTTAAAAATAGCAATTTACGTTTTTGTCGCCAGGCTTCTTGGGTTGAACTTTGGCTTGAGGTTAATGGAGGGGGCGGAGGGGATTGCCCAGGATGCCTATCTTGAGATAAAGGACGTGTCTTTAAAAGTGGAAGAAGTCATCAAGGACGAGAAAACGCATGAAAGCGAACTGATCAGTCTGATCGATGAAGAGCGGCTGAAATATGCCAGTTCAATGGTCTTAGGGTTGAACGACGCGCTGGTAGAGTTAAGCGGCGCACTGGTAGGGTTTACGCTGGCATTACAGCAGACTAGGCTCGTTGGCATAGTGGGTTTAATCACCGGTATCGCGGCTTCCATGTCCATGGCCGCGTCCGAATTCTTATCCACTAAACACGAGGAAACGGATAAAGACCCGCTTAAGGCGAGTATTTATACCGGGCTTGCCTATGTCGGAACGGTCGTTTTATTGGTTACCCCGTATTTTATATTCCGAAATATATTCTTCTGTTTGAGCCTGGTAATCGTGAATGCGATTTTATTGATCCTGGTCTTTACTTTTTACATATCCGTGGCCAAGGGGTTCAATTTTAAGAAAAGGTTTCTGGAGATGGCCGGGATCAGTTTAGGGATAGCGGCAATCAATTTTCTAATCGGGCTTTTGATAAGGAAGGTATTTGGGATAGAGGTTTAATCTTTGGCAATCAACTCTATCTGATACAGAACAGGGCAGAGCTTTCCGGTAACAAAAAAATTGCCCGAATCCTGATCATAGGCAATGCCGTTTAAGCTTTTTCCTTCTCCGGCACAGGCCAATCCAGCAAGGTCTACCCATCTGTTTACTTTCCCGCTTTCCGGGTCTATAATAGCAATTTTATCACTACTCATAACATTCGCGTAGATATAGCCGTTGACGTACTCCAGTTCATTCAACCAGATCACCGGCCTGCCGCGGTCGCTGACCGTGATTTTTTTTAGTTGTTTGAACGTTTGGGGGTCCAGGAAATACAATGTGGCAGTTCCATCGCTCATAATCAGCTCTTTGCCGTCAGTAGTAATTCCCCAGCCTTCGGTAGGGTAGCGGAAGGTCTTACGTTGCCGGAAGGTCTCCAGGTCATAGACAAATCCCAGTTGAGCGCGCCAGGTTAACTGGATGATCGAGTCTTTATATATAGTAATGCCTTCTCCGAATAATTTCGGATCCAGTGCCAGGCTTTTAATGACTTTTCCGCTTTTTAACTCGACTTTACGCAGGGTCGAACGGCCCTCGATCCCTGTTCCTTCGTAGAGATAACCGTTTCTAAACTCCAGGCCCTGGGTGGAGGCTTGCGGATCGTGCGGATAGGTGTTGATAATCCTATAACCGTAGATTTTTGAATACGGCGCACTTGCGGATGTCTGCGTATCCGCGGTTTGGGCGTTTGCCGGAAGGGCGTTTGTGGATAGCGCGAACAGTATCAATAAGATAACCGCGGAAATTTTCATCGTTTGATTTTAAACTAAAAAAGCGGGACGGTCAAGGGAGAACCATATAATTTTTCCGGGACAATTTTTGTTGACAAAAATCGGGAAAGAAGTATAATTTAGCATCACAATTTTTGCAATAACTCAAGTTAAAAAAACCATAATGGTGGCTGCTGTTTTGTGGCCACCATTTTTCCATTGATGAATATTTTTGACGGCCAATCATACTTTTCATTCGACGCGCTTTCCTTATTTTTTCTTTTTGTTATCTTCGTAATCTCTCTGCCTTCAGCCGTATATTCCTTTGGTTATCTTAAAGGGGAATATTCTTCCGCTAAAATCAAGCTTTCCTGGGTATTGCTCGCCTTATTTATCTTATCTATGGCCCTGGTAGTAACCGTCAGCGACGCGTTAATTTTCCTGGTAGCCTGGGAGATCATGTCACTGGTTTCCTATTTTCTGGTAGTCTTTGACACCACGCAGGAAAAATCGGTCCAAGCCGGGACAATTTATATCGTCATGACGCACATCGGGACCGCTTTTTTGATCGCCGGGTTCCTCCTTATGCATAAATACGCGCATGGATTCGGTTTCGCGGCCATAAAGAATGCCTCCGCGTTGATGCCGGCAGCTGTCCGCAATATTACTTTTTTGTTGCTTTTGATAGGGTTCGGCACAAAAGCTGGCATAGTGCCTCTGCATATTTGGCTGCCTTATGCCCATCCGCAGGCCCCCAGCCACATCTCGAGTATTATGTCAGGGGTAATGATCAAAACCGCGATCTACGGGATCATCCGTTTTGTGATCTATATACTGGGAGTGGATTCTTTCTGGTGGGCAGCGCTGATCCTGATCTTAGCGGTAATCTCCTGCCTGGTCGGAGTAATTTACGCGCTGATGGAGCACGATCTAAAGAGATTGCTTGCCTATCACAGCGTGGAAAATATAGGGATCATTTTGCTGGGTGTGGGACTGGCGATGTTGTTTCTGGCCGCGCAGATGCCGTTTTTGGCGGTTTTTTCCCTGATCGCCGGGTTATATCACTTGGTAAATCACGCGATTTTTAAAGGGCTTTTGTTTTTATGCGCCGGCAGCGTATATAAGGCCACTCATACCCGCGATATTGAAAAATTGGGGGGCCTGATCAAAAAAATGCCGCAGACCTCGGTTTACTTTTTATTCGGGGCAATGGCGATTTCCGCCTTACCTCCTTTAAACGGCTTTGTCAGCGAGTGGTTGACTTTGCAGGCATTCTTTTTAGGCGCCTTTAGTTTTTCGGGAGGGGCCAAGCTTTTGCTGGGGATCTGCGCGGCGATGCTGGCTCTGACCAGTGGATTGGCAGCCGCCTGTTTTGTTAAGGCCTTCGGGATAACCTTTCTGGCGCAGCCAAGAAGCCGTCACGCCGAAGAGGCAAAAGAAGTCCCCTTGTCGATGAAAGCAGGGATGTTTTTTTTGTCGGCACTCACTGTTATTTTTGGTTTGGCCTCGGTGCCGATTGTAAAATTGTTGTCAAAAGTTTCCGGGGCGGCAACCGGGATCAGTGTTTCCGGGATGCGGTTTTCTTTGAATAATTTTATCTTAAGCCCGCAGATAGCCAAAAGCAATTGCCTTTCCGCGTTTTGGCTGGGGGCGATCTTAATCGCCCTGGGAACAACGGGTTTTATCGTTTACTACTCTTTGCGCAGGAAAAGGCCGGTAATTTACCAGACCTGGGACTGCGGTTATTACAAGATAAACGCGCGTAATGAATATACCGCGACCGCTTTTTCAAAACCATTCAGAATCGCTTTTAGCTTTTTTCTCTTGCCTTACCGCAAAACGCAAAAAATCAGGGAATCATTTTATCACGTTAAGTCATTTGCCTATGAGACGCATACTACCCCGGTGTTTAAAAAGTATATTTATGATCCCGTGCTGGCCCTGGTTTTTAAGTCGGCTAAATCCATGAGGAGGATCCAGCCGGGAAGTATCCATTTGTATTTAGCATATATCTTTGCTACGGTTTTACTGCTGATCATCTTTATGCATAAATTTTAAGACCATGAAAATACTATTGATCTGTCTGCAATTACTGCTGTTTATCGCAATCGCTCCGTTTTTAAGCGGACTGATCACCAAGATAAAAAATAATATCAGGATGCGTAAGGGGCAATCCATCCTGCAGCCGTATTACAATTTAGGCAAGTTATTCTTTAAAGAGGAGGTAGTTTCCCGGACCGCTTCCTGGATATTCCGGGCTGCTCCTTTTGTTGTCCTTGGTTCGGTTTTGACCGCGGCATTGATGATCCCGGTATTCATATTTTCCAGCCCATTGCATAAGGCGGGAGATTTTTTGGCGCTGGTATTCATTCTGGCTTTGGGCCGGTTCTTTCTGGCCCTGGCGGCACTGGATACGGGGAGTTCTTTTGGCGGGATGGGGGCTTCCCGGGAGATGTTTATCTCCAGCCTTGTCGAGCCGGCACTTTGCCTGGTGGTATTTTCTTTGTCCCTGCAATACGGATCGACCGACCTTTCTCTGCCTGGAGCAAATTACGGCCTGAGCGTTTCTTCCCTGGCTGCCGCGGTTACCCTGTTTCTTATCGCGCTCGCGGAGACTTCGCGCATCCCGGTTGATAACCAGGAGACGCATCTTGAATTGACCATGGTACATGAGGCGATGGTCCTGGAGTATTCAGGCAGGTCGCTTGCCTTCATGGAGCTGGCCGCCCAGATTAAGCAAATGGTGATGTTTTTTTTGATCGCGCAGGTCGTTTTTCCCGCCGCTTGGCCGGGGCTCGGGAACCTTTGGCAATTCATTATTTGGATATTATGGTATCCCGCCAGGATAATTATTATCGCCGGCTTAGTGGCTTTTGTGGAAGTCTCAGTGGCTAAAATGCGTTTATTCAGGGTGGCGGATTTCCTGGGATTTGCTTTTGTTCTCGGGATAATTTCCGTCATCTGCGCTATTCTTGGGGTTTAAGATGCAGACACTAATTTTGTTCCTGATCCTGGTTTCGACTTATCTGATGGTTATCGCCAAGAGGATGCCGGCTTTGATCCGCAGTTTTCGTTACCAGTCGTTTTTTCTTTTCTGGATAACGCTCGGGGCGGCTTTTGCCGGAGGGCATGCCGAATTATATTTTGTTTCCGCGCTGATATTAACCTTGAAGGTTTTTTTGATCCCGTCTTTCTTGAACCGTCTGGCAGGAAAAATCAAGGTTGATGAAAATCTCGGGTTGTTTATTAATGCCCAGTTGTCTTTAATTTTTGCCCTGGCGCTGACCTATTGTTCCTGGGTATTCTCACAAACCCTTAATTTTACCCCGGGGTCGTTCCAGGGGACGGCGGTTACGGTTTCTTTTTCCGTGATTTTTATCGGCGCTTTCCTGATGATATTCCGCATGAAGGCCTTCACGCAGGTGCTCGGCCTGTTGGTAATGGAAAACGGGATTTTTCTTTTTGCTTCATCCGTTTACGGGGGGATGCCATTTTTTGTGGAGATCGTGGTATTTTTCGATGTTTTTACCAGCGTGATCATCATGGGGCTTTTTGTCTACAGGATCAATAAGCTTTTTACGCACATTGATGTTAATAAGCTTTCGCGTTTAAAAGGATAAAAATGCAGATATATATCGTTTTAGGTATACCGTTATTCCTCGCCGCAGGATCCATACTGATCAGGCGGCAAAGGATACTCGGGATTATCAATGGCTTTGGATACCTGGCGGTATTGTCAGCCGGTATCCTGCTTTTGAAAAAAATATACCTGGAGGGGGATCAAGGGGTTCTTGCCGGTTTTATCTACCTTGATTTCTTAAGCGCATTTTTTATCCTGGTGATCTCGATAGTGGTATTCGCCGCCGCGTTATACTCGATCGGGTACATCAATAAAGACATAGCCGGGGGGATAATCTCCGAAAGAAAGGCCCGGATTTATTACCTTTTGTTTAATCTGTTCTGTTTTTCCATGTTATTCGTGCCGGCAGTGAATAATTTAGGAATGCTTTGGGTCGGTATCGAGATGACCACGTTGATTTCGGCGTTTTTGGTTGGATTCTACAATAATAAAGAGTCGGTTGAGGCCGCCTGGAAATACATTATTATTTGTTCGGTGGGCATAATTTTTGCGCTTTTAGGCACGATCATTTTTTCTTACGCCTTTTCGCTTTGCACCGGGGTAAAGAGCCTGGATTGGACCCAGATGACCGCCGTGGCCGGGAAGATGGATCCGAATTTCCTGAAAATCGCCTTTATTTTTATATTAGTCGGATATGGGACAAAAGCGGGGCTGGCACCCATGCATACCTGGCTGCCTGATGCCCACAGCCAGGCGGTCGCACCAATCAGTGCGCTGCTTTCCGGTGTCTTATTAAAAACCGCCATCTATGCTATTCTGCGGTTCGGTCTGATCGTAGTAAAAAATACCGGCTTCGCGTATTTCGGTAATTTAATGATCCTGTTCGGGGCGATCTCTTTGCTCATCTCCTGCGCTTTTATCCTGGTGCAAAAGGACCTCAAGCGCCTGCTGGCCTATAGCAGTATCGAGCACGTAGGGATAATCTTCATCGGTTTTGGTTTAGGTTCACCGCTGGCCGTAGCCGGAGCGTTGCTGCATGTGCTTAACCACGCGATCACCAAGTCATTCATGTTTTTCGGGGCGGGCAATATCGTCAGTGCCTATAAAAAGCATAACATGAATAGTATCCGGGGCGTGGTTAAAGCCATGCCGTTTACGGGGATGATGGTTTTATTAGGGGTCTTCGCGCTCACCGGGTTCCCGCCGTTTTGCGTATTTGTCAGCGAAATCATGATCCTGGTCTCCGCCGTGGGGCAGGGGGCGTATTTTATCGCCGCGGCATTATTATTATTACTTGCCGTAGTTTTCGGGGCATTTATCTATCATTTTGGAAAAATACTTTTTGGTAAGCTGCCTAAGGGGATGGCGGTGGTCAGGGAGCCACTAAGCGGAAAGTTCGCTCTTATTTTCCTGTTATTGCAGATTTGCGCCTTAGGCGTTGTTTTGCCGTTCATAAAAAAGGACTTTTTATGGATTACC
>JAQUQA010000057.1 GCA_028716305.1 Candidatus Omnitrophota bacterium
GCAGGTCGCGGTTTTTGATACCGCCTTCCACCAAAGCCTGCCCGAGTATGCCTATGTTTACGGGATACCGTATCGGTTTTATGCGCAGTCAAGGATCCGTAAATACGGCTTTCACGGGACCAGCCATCATTACGTGGCAGTCGAGGCCGCCCGGATCATTAAAAGGCCGCTGGATAAATTGAAGATCATCACCTGCCATCTCGGTAACGGCTGCAGTATTACCGCGGTAAAATACGGTAAGTCGGTGGACACCAGCATGGGGTTTACTCCTTTGGAAGGTTTGGTCATGGGGACCCGCTGCGGCGACATCGACCCGGCGTTGATCACCTACCTGATGCGGGAATTTAAACTGGGGGCCGACCAGATCGACAGCCTGCTGAATAAGGAAAGCGGTCTCAAGGGGATCTCCGGATTAAGTAACGACATGCGCGCCCTGGAAAAAAAATACACGACCGATAAGCGCGCGAAACTGGCAATAGATATTTTTGTTTACCGGATCAGGAAGTATATCGGCTCATATATCGCGGTAATGGGCGGCGTGGACGCGGTAGTTTTTACCGCCGGTATCGGGGAGCACCAGACGGGGATCAGGACAAGGGTATGCCGGGACGCGTTTGCCTTCCTGAAGAAAAAACCGAGGATCATGGTTGTTCCGACCGATGAAGAATTGATGATTGCCAGGCAGTCTTATCGCCTGGTAAAAGGAGAATAGACAAAATGTTACGCACGATGCTGAAATCCAAAATTCACCGGGCAGTGGTCACTGGGTCAAACCTTCATTATAAAGGCAGTATTACTATTGATGCCGGATTGATGCGCAAGGCCGATATTATCCCCGGGGAAAAGGTGGAAATCCTTAACCTGCACAACGGGCACCGGCTGGAGACTTATGCTATCGAGGGTAAGGCGGGTTCCGGTGTAATCTGCCTGAACGGTGCGGCTGCCAGGGGTGTCTGCGTGGGGGATAAGATTATCATAGTTTCCTATGTGCTTTGTGAAGATGCCGAGGCAAAAAAACTTAAAGCCAGGATAGTGACCGTCAATGAAAAAAATAGAATTAAAGATTAGGACTTTTCCGGATCCCATACTGGCCGGGGTAGCCAAACAGGTGTTGAAGGTTAGTGATTATCACCGTCAGCTGATGATCGAGATGGCCAGGTTGATGTATGAAGTTTCCGGAGTGGGGTTGGCCGCTGTCCAGGTTGGCGTCAGCGAGGCATTATTCGTAGCCGACGCGGGAAGCGGGCTTTACAAGCTGATCAACCCCAAGGTCCTTAAACAGGAAGGGACCGAGACGCTGGAAGAGGGCTGTCTGAGCCTCCCCGGGATAGGTGTTTCAGTAAAAAGGGCGCAAAAAATTATCCTCCAGGCGCTTGATGAAAATGGCCGGACCGTGCAGATCGAAGCCGAGGGCCTGTTGGCGCGTGTTTTTCAACATGAGATCGACCATTTAAACGGCATGTTGATCCTTGATCACGCCCCGATGGCGCTGAGGGCCAAGATCGAAAAAAAGATGAAAAATTATTAAGGAGACCTTCTTCTATAATGAACAGCTGCCCCAATCAAAAAAGAAATTTGCAGGATTGCAATTGCAGCTATGGCGCGTGTTCCCGTAAAGGGTTATGTTGTGAATGCCTGCGCTACCATCGTCAAAATAGAGAAATCCCCGCCTGTTTTTTTCCCGATGAATCCGAAAAAACCTATGATCGCTCGATCACGGCATTTATCCGGGCCAACCAATGAACCACTCTCCAGCGGCTCTAACTAGGTTGCCGGAATGGTTCCGTCAGGAGATCCCCGGGGATCTTTCAGACGGCCGGCTGGAGCTGATCTCCGGCCTTAACCTGCATACCGTCTGCCAGGAGGCGCGTTGTCCTAATCTAGAGCAGTGTTTTAGGCGGCAGGAGCTTACCTTTTTGATCCTGGGAGACGTCTGCACGAGGAGTTGCGCTTTTTGCGCGATAAAGAAAAGCAAAGGTCAGCCTTTGCCCCTGGATACCGATGAGCCGCTGCGTGTCGCTCAGGCGGTGGAAAAACTAAAGCTTAAATACGTGGTAGTTACTTCGGTAACCAGGGATGACCTGCCGGATTCCGGGGCCGGCATATTCGCGAAAACGATCACGGCAATACGCGGGCTGGACCTGCTGGCAAAAATAGAAGTTTTGATCCCCGACCTGGGAGGAAGCCCTCTAAGCCTAAAGACGATTGTCAATGCCTCGCCGGATGTCTTGGCGCATAACCTGGAGACCGTGCCGCGGCTCTATCCGGCATTAAGGCCGCAGGCGAATTACAAACATTCTTTGCGGTTGTTATCGACGGCCAAAGATTTTTCTTCGGCATTGCGCACCAAGTCTTCTCTGATGCTGGGGCTGGGCGAAAAAGAGGCGGAGATTATTTCGGTAATGGAGGACCTGCGCCGGCACCACTGTGATTGCCTTACCCTGGGGCAGTACCTTGCCCCTTCGGGAGGGCATTTTCCGGTTCGGGAATTCATCCCTCCGGAGGCATTCCGGCGTTATCGCCTGATCGCCGAAGGGTTGGGTTTTAAGGCGGTATCCTCCGGGCCACTGGTCAGGAGTTCCTATAAAGCGGAGCAATTGTATGCAGCAATATGATTTGATCATTATCGGGGCAGGCCCGGCCGGGTTAACCGCGGGGCTCTATGCGGGAAGGTTCCAGATCAATACCTTGATCATGGAGAAGATCTCTTTCGGCGGCCAGATCACTCTTTCCTCCACGATCGAAAATTACCCGGGTTTTCCCGGAGGCATCTCTACTCATGAGCTGATGGATAAATTCAAGGCCCAGGTTGATGAGCTGGGCGTGAAGACGCAAGACTCCGAGGTAACAGAGATAATCCCGGAGAAGCAGGGCGCAGGCATCTTTTATCGGGTCAGGAGCACGCAAGGGGATTATCTCTGCAAGGCCCTGATCATTGCCAGCGGGGCGCAGGCCAGGAGATTGGGCGTTGACGGCGAAGAAAGGCTGATCGGCCGGGGAGTTTCTTATTGCGGGACATGCGACGGTCCGCTCTTTAGGAATAAAGAAGTGGTATTGATCGGCGGAGGGGACCGGGCGGTCGAAGAGGCAATTTTTTTGTCCGGATACGCCAATAAGGTCATTGTTGTTCACCGCCGCCAGGAGTTTCGCGCCTCAAAAATCCTGGTGGAGAGGGCAAAAAATAATCCCAGGATCAGTTTTGTCCTGGATAGCGTGGTCCGGAAGATCTGCGGCGAAAACAGGGTCGAGTCGGTTATTTTAAGCAATGTTAAGAGCCATCGGGAGACAACCGTCGAATGCCAGGGGGTTTTTGTTTTTGTCGGGATCGCTCCAAATACGGATTTTCTGAAAAAGGTTTTGCAAATTAACGAAGCGGGATTTATAATAACCAAACCCGACCAGGAAACTTCTTTGAGCGGGGTATTTGCCTGCGGTGATTGTATTGAAAAGAGTTTATACCAGGTGGTCAATGCCTGTGGTGAGGCGGCGGTAGCGGCTAATTCCGCGCATAAGTATCTTTTTAATTTAGGTTAACCAGATGACTAAATTACCTACGCATAACAAAAAATTAATCGAATGGGTCGAAAAAATGTCCAGGCTTTGCCGTCCGGATAAGATCATCTGGATCGACGGATCAGAGACCCAGAAAAGACAGCTGGAAGAGGAATCGCTGGCTACCGGGGAGTTTATTCCCTTGAACCAGCAAAATTTGCCGGGTTGTTACCTGCATCGCACCGCCGTAGACGATGTCGCGCGCACCGAGCACCTTACTTTTATCTGTACCAAGAATAAGCATGATGCCGGTCCGACTAATAACTGGATGTCGCCTTTGGCCGCCTACCGCAAGGCAAGGGGGTATTTTAAGGACGCCATGCGCGGCAGGAACATGTATGTGATCCCTTTTTCCATGGGGCCGGTCGGTTCTGCGTTCAGCAAGATCGGCGTTGAACTGACGGATTCCCGCTATGTAGTATTGAATATGATGGTCATGACCAGGGTGGGAGAGGCGGTTCTGCGTCAGCTGGAAAAGGATGACCATTTTACCAAATGCCTGCATTCGAAAGCCGACTTGAATATCAACCGCCGGTTGATCCTGCATTTTCCCGAAGATAATACTATCTGGAGCGTAGGTTCCGGTTACGGTGGTAATGTGCTTTTAGGCAAGAAGTGCCTGTCATTACGCATTGCCAGCTTTCTGGCGCGCAAGGAACGCTGGTTTGCCGAACACATGTTGATCATGGGGATCGAAAAGCCGAACGGCCGGGTGCAGTATATCGCCGCGGCATTCCCCAGCGCCTGCGGAAAAACCAATCTGGCCATGCTGGTGCCTCCTGAGGGATTAAAAAGAAAAGGCTACCGGATCTGGACCGTAGGCGATGATATCGCCTGGATGCGCGTTGATACCGACGGATCCCTTTGGGCGATCAATCCGGAAATGGGTTTTTTTGGCGTTGCTCCGGGAACCAACTCCAAGACCAACCCGAATATGGTGGAAACGATCAAGAAAGACACGATCTACACCAATGTGCTGCTCAAGCCGGACGGAACGGTGTGGTGGGAAGGCGCGGACGGAGAAATTCCGGAAAACGGTATTGATTGGCAGGGCAGACCCTGGAAGCGGGGGATGCTGGATGCTAACGGCAAGCCGGTTCTCGGGGCGCATCCCAACAGCCGGTTTACCGCGCCGATTGTAAACTGTCCTTCGGCTTCATTCCGCCTGGAGCAGCATCACGGGGTGCCTATTTCGGCGATTATCTTTGGCGGCAAACGGGCGCACCTTACCCCTCTGGTCTGCGAGTCCTTTAATTGGCAGCACGGGGTTTTTGTCGGGGCGACCATGGGTTCTGAATTGACTGCCGCGCAGGTAGGCAAGATCGGCCAGGTGCGCCGCGACCCGATGGCAATGATCCCTTTTTGCGGTTATAACATGGCGTCTTACTTCAGGCATTGGCTGGAAATGGGAAGAAAAATGCCCAAGGCGCCGAAGATCTTTTCGGTCAACTGGTTCAGGACGGACAAAAACGGCCGGTTTCTCTGGCCGGGGTTTGGCGAGAATCTGCGCGTGCTGGAATGGATCCTCGACCGTTGCGAAAACAAGGTCGGGGCGATCAAGACCCCCATAGGCTACACCCCGAACATTTACGATATTGATATGACCGGGATCAGCCTGCAGGAAGAGGCAATGGCCAGGTTACTGGAAGTCAACCGGCATGATTGGCAGGAAGAATTAAAGGGTGTAAGGTCATTCTTTCTGCAGTTTAAAAAAGACCTGCCCGAAGAACTTTGGCAGGAATATGAAGAACTCCATGCCCGTTTAAAATCTAATGAATAAAACACTGCTCAAGACGGATCTTAAAGAAATAAAATTCAAGGGGCGGGGCAAGGTCAGGGATATCTATGAACTCGCGGATAAGCTCCTGATTGTCTCTACGGACAGGATCTCCTGTTTTGATGTCGTGCTGGAAGATGCCATCCCCGGGAAAGGGGAGGTCCTCAACAGCATGTCCTGTTTCTGGTTTGACTTCTTAAAAGAGATCACCCCGAATCATTTTATCACGGCTGATATCAGTAAGTTCCCTCCTGAACTGAATAAATACAGGCAGGAGTTGTCCGGAAGGTCGATGCTGGTGGAAAAGGCCAGGCCATTGCCGGTAGAATGTATTGTGCGAGGGTATCTCTCCGGATCAGGGTGGAAGGAATATAAAAATAGCGGGTCTCTCTGCGGAATAAAACTTCCCGCGGGCTTAACGGAGTCGGGCAGGCTTGCGGAAGTGATCTTCACCCCTTCGACAAAAGCGGAATCCGGGCATGATCAGAATGTTTCTTTGGATTATATCAGAGGCCTGATCGGAGAAGAGTATTCCCGGAAGATCAGGGAGTTGAGCATTGCCCTCTATCGCCAGGCAAGCGAATACGCGCTTTCCCGCGGGATCATCATCGCGGATACCAAATTTGAGTTCGGAGTATTCCAGGACCGGCTTATTTTGATCGATGAAGTATTAACCCCGGATTCATCGCGTTTCTGGCCGAAAGAACTATACCGGCCCGGCAGGCCCCAGCCTAGCTTTGACAAGCAGTTTGTCCGTGACTATCTGGAAACCCTGGATTGGGAGAAGAAGGCACCGGCACCCCGGCTCCCGCGGGAGATCATCGAGAAGACCAGTGCCAAATACCTGGAAGCATACAAAAAACTTACCGGAAAAGAGCTGTAAAGTGCAGTGGATCAAAAAAACATTCAGCGTATTATTAAGAATCAGCATCAGCATTATTTTGCTGGTTTTTTTATTCAGCCAGGTAGATAAAAAAGTCCTTTTTGAGGTGATCAGGGGCGCGAACAAGCCGCTTTTGCTGATCGGACTGCTGATCTTTTTCTTTAACTATCTATTTTGTCTGATCCGTTGGATCATACTGCTTAAAGCGGCAGATATCCATTTGCCGCTCAAGAGGATCGTGATCTCTTTTTCGGGAGGGGTATTTTTCAACCTGATCCTGCCTTCGACCATCGGAGGGGACCTGATGCGCAGCCTGGATCTGGCGGCCCATACAAAAAAGCCGAAAGAGATCGTGGCGACCGTTTTGCTCGACAGATTAAGCGGCTACATCGGGCTGGTATTAATGGCGGTCGCGGCCTTGGTCGTCGGCTGGAAGATGGTCCGTGACAACAGTATTATCCTTTCCATCGGTATTATCAGCTTGCTTTTGGTAGCGATCCTGCTGGTCCTTTTTAACAATACCATTTATTCGCGGATCAACCGGTTTTTAGGCGCCTCGGGAGCCGGCAGGATAAAGGAGATGATCCGCAGCCTGCATCAGGAGATCCACATTTTCCGCAGCCACCGGAAGATGATCCTGAAAAATATCGGCCTTTCCCTGTTGGTCCAATTGACCTCGCCGCTCAGCTTTTACTTTATCGCCCTGGCATTAAACATCAAGATCGGCCTGATCTACTTCTTTGTTTATCTGCCGATTATCGGGGCAATTACCCTTTTGCCGATATCTATCGGCGGGCTGGGCCTCAGGGACGCCTCGACCATATTTTTCTTTGCCAAGGCCGGGGTGACCAAGGACCTGGCCTTTGCTATGTCGCTTATTTCTTTTGTCTTTGTGATCTTTTACGGAGCGATCGGAGGCTTGATCTATGTCCTTACGATTCATCATCGACGGTTACAACCTGCTCAACCACCCGCATCTTAATCTAAAAGGTAAAACCGTTTCTCCCGCCAGGGCCATTCTCTTTCTGATCCGCCGGAACTCACTCACCGGCAGCGTAAAAAATAAGGTCACGGTTGTCTTTGACGGTTATCCTCCCGGCGGAGAAGATCGACCCGCGGAAGGCGGTCATGAAAGAGTGGTGTTTTCCCGCGTGATCAGCGCGGACGAAAAGATCAAAAAGATAGTAGAGGAATCTGCCGGCCGTAAAGAGATTGTCGTAGTCTCGGATGATAAGGAGATAATTTTCTACATCAAGTCCCTGGGTGCCAGGGCGATGGGCGTGGAAGAGTTCCTTATGTCCAAGAGCGGCTCAAGGAAACCGGAAAAAAGTCTTCCGGAGGGCAAGCTTAGTTTTGAGCAGATGCGGCAGGTTGATCAGGAGTTAAAGGGGATCTGGTTGAAAGACGAAGGACGAGAGACGAGGGACGAAGGACGAGAGTAGCGTAAAACGATAAATCCGTATTGCGTACGGCGTATTGCGTAAATTCAAAAAACGTTAAGCTTACAGCTTATAACTTATAACTTACAGCTGAATATGAAAAAG
>JAQUQA010000058.1 GCA_028716305.1 Candidatus Omnitrophota bacterium
GCGGCTCAACCCCGGCTGGTTTTGATCATAAATTTTATTGCCGCGCTCTTTTAACTTTTCCACCAGCTTCAACTCGCTTAAGGTCAATGAACCGGAAAGCCCGATAGCGGCGGAAAGAGGGATCTCCTGCAGGATCTTTTCGACGGCCTCTTTACGGCCGCGGCAATAAACGGCCCGGATATTCCTTTTTTGCCAGCGTTTTATGAGTTCCCCGGCTTGTTGGTCATTCATTGGCTTGCCTTAAGATTACTCTTTAAATTAAAAATCATCCGTTTCAGGCCGGGACTGATCACAACCGGATACCTCTGGCGCAGGGAAATATTCCGTAATCCAACAGGGAAAAGAGCAAGGTTCCTTTTAAACCTCTCCCTGATTTTCTCTAAGGAAGGCCCTTCGCGCACAACCTTACCCGAAACCATCACTTTGCTCAATAACGGCCGGCCTTTTATCCGCTCCCCTTCCAGGGCAATGACATCCCCGGTAAACCTGCCGTTTTTACCGATGATCCTGAAAACCTGCTTTCTCCCGGGCAGGGTCGCTTTATCCCGGCTCAATTTCATCGTCGGGTAAAACCTGCCGTTTTCATCTGAGGCCTCGCTTAATTTATAAACCACATCCAGGCTCGGCGCATCGCTGCTGGTCCCCATATGAGTGCCCACGCCAAAGGCGTCCACTGCCGCGCCCCGCTTGAGCAGGGCGGAAATCTTAAATTCATCCAGGTTGCCGCTGGCAAAAATTTTTACCTCTTTTAACCCCGCCTGATCGAGGCGGCGCCTGGCGAATTTCGACCAGGCGGCGATATCCGCGCTATCCAGCCTGATCCCCAAAAGGGAATACCCTTTTTCTTTCAGGTAGAGCGCCGTCAAAACGGCATTCTCGACCCCTTTTTTTGAATCGTAGGTATCAACGATAAGTATGGATTTATCCGGAAAGGTCTCGGCATAGGCCAGAAAGCTCTCGATCTCTTTTTTAAAAGACATGACAAAAGAATGGGCCATTGTCCCGGCAACCGGGATCTTATAGAGTTTACCCGCCAAAACGCAGGAACTCCCCATGGCGCCCACGATATAAGCGGAACGCGCGACCTTTATCCCGGCATCGATCCCCGGAGCCCTTCTTAGTGAAAAGTCAAAAATCTGCCTGCCTGCTGCGGCGTTGACCACGCGGGAGGCCTTGCTGGCCAGCATACTTTGCAGGTTTACCGTGTTCAAAAGAAAACTCTCGATTATCTGTGCTTCGATGATATTGGCGGTCACCCGCAGCACCGGCTCATTGGAAAAAAATATCTCTCCTTCCGGCATCGCCCAGATATCGCCACGGAACCTGAAATTCGCCAGGTATCCGAGGAAATCATCATGAAAGATCTTCAGGCCGCGCAGATAATCCAGGTCTGCGGAGGAAAATTTCAACCCCTGGACATAATGTAAAACGTCCTGGAGGCCGGCGGCCACCAGATAAGACCGGCAGCGAGGCATTTCCCGGACAAACAGGTCAAAGCTGGCGCGGTTTTTGGTTTTGTATATAAAATACCCCTGCGCCATGGTCAATTCGTAGAGGTCAAGACAAAGCGATAGGCTCATTCTATTTACAAACCAGCTCCTGGTAATTTTTTGGAAAAGAATTCCCGCGAAAGACAACCTCCCCGTTTTTGTCCAGGAGGATATAGGTAGGCACGCCGATGACCTGATAATTATCCGCCACGGTATTATCGGAGTCTAACAGCACCTGCAGCTGTAAACCCAGGTTCTTGGCTAACCGGGAAACCGCGCTCTGCGGTTCTCCGACGTCGATTGCCAGGACCTCGACCCGCGTGCCTTTGTTTTCCATCTGCATGTTATTGAGTTCTTTTAAGGCGCTGCGGCAATAAGGACACCAGGTCGTCCAGAAAAGCAGTAATACCGGAACCTTACCTTTATAGGAACTTAAGGAAACCGACCCCCCATTGATATCTTTGAGCGTAAAGTCGATTGCCTCTGCCGAAACAGCCGTCCCGATAAGCGAAACCAGCATCCAAAACGCCAGTATCGCGATACTTACAAATCTCAGGTGATTTTTCATTGCATCCTCCAGATTGCATCGATAACAAAATAGACCCCGCTAAAAAGCAGGATCGCGGTAAACATCCATTTAACGTATAAAAGCCATCTCCCCGATTTGGGTAGTTTTAAAAGTAAGGTGCTGAAGGTCGTGGCCAGGACAAGGACCGTGCTCATTCCGTAGGCAAAACTTAATAACAAAGTAGCGCCGTATAATAAATTCTTCTTTGTGCCCAGATAAAAAAGGATCGAGCCGAGTATCGGCGTGAGGCACGGAGAGATAACCAGGGCCGACCCAACCCCCAGAAGAAAAACCGAGAAATAACCGCTTCCCTTTAAACGCGGAATTTTCAGATGCAGGGATTTAAAGCTGAACTGGTCAAATAACGATAACCCAAAGAGGATAAAAACCACGCCCATGCTCAAGCGCACCAGCGGGGAACTGCTGAATTGCCCAAAGATGGTCCCGGTCAGAGAGGCGATGACCCCGAGGGCCGAATAGGTCAACGCGATACCACTGGCATAGACCAGACCGGAAATAAAGGCCTTTGCCCTGGAGCCTCCGGCTTTTACTCCGATAAAACCGACACTGACCGGCAGCAAGGGATAGACGCAGGGCGTAAAACTGACCAGGACGCCTGCCGCGAAAGATACCAGGTAATCAATCGGAGTGCCTGAGAGATTCATCTATCCAGTTTAAATATGGTTGGTGGCCGGCGACGACCGGTAAAGCGATTATCTCCGGGACTTCATAACTGTGCAGCTGTTTCACCCGATGCTCAATCTTGCCGAATTCCGATTTTTTTGATTTGGCGATCAGTAATACCTCGCCTGCGGAATCCAGCTTGCCCTGCCACCAGAAAAATGAACTTACTCCCGAAAGCCTGTTTACACAGGCGGCCAGCCTTTCTTTTACCAATGCCTCGGCAATCTTTGCGGCCTCTTCCTCTGTGGCACAGGTAATCAATACCACTATCGCTTCCATTTTATCCCTTTAATTTTTTCACTAAGGCGGCGACTCTGGTCCCCAGCCTTAAACATTCCTTCTGGGAACGGCTATCGGGCGCGCCGATGGCAACCGGCCCATAGTGGTCCCCTTGCGGGTCACCTTGAATTATCATACCATGAATGAGCATGGCATTCAAGATGTCAAGAATCGTGGTTTCATTGCCTCCCGCGATATTTGCGCTCGAGGAAAAGGCCGCGCCGATTTTGCCGTCCAATTTGCCGTGAAATTTTACCGAATCATCAAAAAGCCTCTTGATCTCGGCGCTCATCGAACCGTAATAAACAGGAGACCCCACGATGATCCCGTCATACTCCAGAAGCTCTTCGGCTTTTACCTCTAAAACGTCTTTTAAGACGGCTTGCGCCCCCTGCCCTGCTATACCCTGGGCGATCAGCTCTGCCATTTTTTTGGTATTGCCGCCGCGGGAATAATAAACTACGATTAATTTTGGCATTCCTCTCCTCCTTCTTCGTTTATCCTGGCTGAAGTGATCCGGCCGAACTGTGAACAGATATCAAAGATTAAAGTCGGGTCTTTCGTGTTGAGGCGGATCTTAAAAATATGCCCTTGCGCGGTGTCCGGGGAGCCTGATGCGCAGACATCTATGCCTTCGCCGTAACCGGATAAAGCATCATTGATCTGCTTTAAGGTAGAATCGTATGTCGTGAGCATGAAATCAAGATTAAAGTTCTGCATGATTGACTTTACCCCGCTGCTGATCCGAGCCGCTATCGATAAAAACTGCGGGAATCTTTTTCTTTTAAAAACAGAGTGAGCAGGAATGCCCCGGCGATGAAACCCAGGATATGCGCCAACCAGGCGACCCCCCCGCCCCGCGCGTGAATCGTATCCTGTATCCCTGAAATGGCGAAGAAAAACTGCAGCCCTATCCAGAGCAAAAGGAACCAAAAGGCCCGGACCTTAAATGTCTTCCAAAAAAAGAACAACGGCAGCAAAACCGTGATTTTCGCGTCGGGATAAAGCAAAAAATATGCCCCCAGGACACCGGAAACCGCGCCGCTGGCCCCGATCATCGGGAGTTTTGAATCCGGGACGATCAGGGAAAAACTCAATCCGGAGATCACCCCGCAGATAAGGTATAACAAAAAGAAACGGCTATGCCCAAGGCGGTCCTCGATATTATTGCCGAACACCCAAAGATACAACATGTTCCCCGCCAAATGAAAAAAATCGGCATGCAGGAATAAAGACGTAAACAGGGTGATCAGCTCCAAGGGGCTCTCCAGGTGCGTTATCCTCTCCGGGATAACCCCAAAAAGCAGAATAGTTTTATCCAGTCGCGGCCCCAGTGAAACCTCCCAGAGAAAAACGAAAAGATTAAAAAAAATCAACCCCAGGGTCACAAAAGGAAACTTCTCCAGCTGGTTTTCGTCTCTTAAGGGGATCATTTAAGCATAATCACGGAGATGGACCTGCCGCATCCCTGCTTATCCTGACGGTGGGAAAAGAACTTTCCTGCGCTGCAAAAAGTACAGATACCGCAGTCGCCGATTTTATCCGGCTCGATCCCGGCCCGGAAAAGTTGTTCCTGGTTTGCCTTCACCAGGTCCAGGTAAAGAACTCCGCCTCTCTTGCTGAGAAAACCGCCAAAATCCCCGGCAAACTCTTCCCCGACGGAATAGCAGCATTGTCTGATCGACGGGCCGAATCCCGCCAACAGACCTTTAGGGTCAATGCTGAATTCATTTTTCATTAACTCCACGACCTTGGCGGCAATCCCGGCTTTTGTGCCGCGCCAACCGGCATGGACTATGCCGATGACAAGGTTTTGCGGATCAAAAAGGAATATACTCAGGCAGTCGGCGGTAAATACCGCTAACGGTAACCCGCGGACATTGGTAATCAGGGCGTCGGCATCGCCCAGGGCACTCTCCTGGCTTAAGGCGCCTTTGCCCCGGTCCCCCTCCTCTGCTCGGATGACCCTGTCTCCGTGCACCTGGCGCAGGCAAACCACGCTGCGGTAATCAATACCCAGGCCCTGTAAAAAATCCTTACGGCTTTCCAGAGACCCATCGGTTGGCCCGTGGACAAAAGACATGTTTTGCGGTTTTCTGCTAAAACCGCAGGCTAATCGCCGATCATTAAAAATCATCTTTGAAAGATTAGGCCTGATTGGATTCTATCGCGCGCTTGTCCTGGATACCTTCCAGCTTATTAGAAAATTTATCAAGCCGTTTCAGACTATCTTCATATTTACGGCTGGCGTTGGTCAGATGTGTCCCTAAAAGCGAAAACTCTTCCTTGAATCTGTTTATCTCATTGGAAAGCATGCTTAAGTTTTCCAGGATCTCCTTGGCATTTTCCTCGATCTTCAGGCCCCTTAACCCCAGACAGATAACCTGCAAATAGGCGTAGAAGGTATTCGGGGAAACCGGGATCACCTTTTTTGCCATGCAATAGGAAAAAAGGTCCTGCTTGATAATCACCTCGTAATAGACGTTCTCGGCGGGGATATACATCAGGGCAAAATCAAAGGTCCCTTCCTGGGGAAGAATGTATTTCTCGCTAATTTCGTCGATACGGTTCTTCACGTCCTGGGTAAATTTCCTGCGGTAAAGGTTCTTCTCCTGCTCTTCCTGCGACTGAGAGAACTTTTGGAAATTTTCCAGGCTGAATTTTGCGTCTATCGGCACCAGACGATTGGCAAGTTTTATCACTGCGTCAACGGTCTCGGAACTCTTGAATCTGTATTGCGTCTGGTAATACCCTCCGGGCAATACCTGCGAAAGCAACCCTTCTAAAAGCGTCTCTCCGATCTGCCCCCTTAATTTCGGCACCTTTAAGAGGTCCTGTAGGCCGGAGATGTCCTTGCTGATCTCGCAAATCTGGCGGTTAGTCTCTTCGAGCCTGCCCAGCTGTTCCTGGACATTCCCAAAGACACCGGTAGAAGCACCCAGATTCTGTCCGATGACCTTATTTGCCTCCTGCAGCGACTGATTCATCGCGTTGAGCCGTTCATTGACCTGCGACGACATCTTCAAGACAACCAGTAATATGACTATAAAAATAACCAGCAATAATCCTGCGGCCAGATAAATCATTTTACTCCTTTACTAAACGCTAAACGCTAATCGCTATACGCTCATATTATAACACCCCTGCAGCACCTAAAGCAAATAATCGTTTTTTACCCGTTTGACGCTGCGAAAAATATTCTTTTTCACGTCAGGACAGACCTTTTTAAGCTCAGCGACGATCCTGCCCATCCTGGCACGGTTGGAAATTTGAGAATTGGGGCAGCGGCAGCTTTGGTGGGGTAATTTTTCTTCTTTGGCAAAGCGCTCGATCATGCGTTCTTCAACGTAAGCCAGCGGCCGGATCAGGGTAATTTTTCCTTTGAATAATTCCTGCTTTGGCACCATCGCAGAGATCTCCCCCTGAAAAAACAGGTTCAAAAGCACGGTCTCGATAATATCATCCAAATGGTGACCCAAGGCAACCTTAGTGCAATGCAACCGGTCGGCGGCCTGAAACAACGCCTTGCGCCTGTTCCAGGAACACCAAAAACAAGAGATATCCTTGCGAGGGGTATTTTTTAAAATATCCGTTTTCTCGATATGATAAGGGATTTTGATTTTGCGGAAATATTTTCTCAGGCTCGCGGAGAATGAACGCGGATAACCCAAATCCACATGCACGGCAATCAGTTCATATCTGATCGGAACGAACTGCCTGCGATCCTGCAGCAACCGCAGTAATGTCAGGCTGTCTTTACCCCCGGAAACCGCGACCGCGATTTTGTCTCCTTCGGAAAGCATTTTATAATCCATGATCGCCCGGCCGATACGCTTGGAAATATAGAATTCGGTGCCTTGTAATACTGACATCGTAAATTCCTCAAAATGACTCGTGGGCAATTAGTTCGTATTGCGTAGTTCGTATTGCGTACGGCGTAAAATACAAAATAACCTTACGATTTTACGCAATACGCACTACGCACTACGCAATACGGATTCACCCCTAGTATGATAATACTGCTTTAAGACTTTTTTTGCAGGAACCTGATAAAGGCATCGACCGGCTCTGCGGCGAACTGGCTACCCTTGTTCTCGCGCAGGGCGGCGATTGCCTCTTCCCGGGAAAGCCCTTTGCGGTATGGCCGGTCCGTGGTCATGGCATCAAAGGTGTCGGCAACTGCCGTAATCGAGGCCAATAATGAGATCTCGCTTCCTTTTAACCCCAACGGATAACCATTACCGTCCGGCCGTTCATGATGCTGCTTGACGATCTCCAACCCATCCCTGATGAAATCTATCGGCCGAAGGATAGCCTCGCCTATTTCCGGGTGGGTCTTCATTA
>JAQUQA010000059.1 GCA_028716305.1 Candidatus Omnitrophota bacterium
ATATCTGGTATGAGGTTTGGAGGGCCCCTGACCTGGATGAGTTCTTTTTAGGCAGAAAGCAGGACTACTTCAACATTTACCGGGTAATCGCCGAAGCGGTAATTGAACTTGAAAAAGAGCATAAGGTCCAAATCCCCGTCGGAGGTCCCAGCTCAAGTTGGTGGTTCCAGAACTTCGAGGGCAATACCATTATCACCCCGGAACGCAGCTTGATTTACGAGTTGATCAAATTCTGCTTCCATTATCATTTACCGATCGATTTTATCAGCTGGCACGCCTATTCAACCGACCCCAAGTCCGAAAAAGAAATTACCGCTTACCATAAGAACCCGGTTAAACTGATCAAGGCATGGTTATCCTATTTTCATTTCAAGAAGGACATCCCTTTAATTATCGACGAGTGGAACTATGACAGCGGAGCGAATGTCCTGCCGGCCAGGGGGGAAAAGTCCCATATCGCGGCCAGTTACGTCCCCGCCCGGCTGTTGAACATGTATGAGGCGGGGGTGGATTACCAGGTATATTTTTCCCTGGAGGATTTTCAAAACAATAAGGAAAACGTCACCAGCAACGTAGGTTTATTCTGGTTTGATTCGGAGTCCGCGGGGTACAAGGGGCAGCCTAAGAATATTTATAATGTTTTTCGCATGCTTAATCTTTTGGGAAAAAACTTTTTCCCCGGGGCGAAAATCGAAAACGAATTTGTCGGAGGGATTTTTTCCAAAGACAAAGAAGGTAATATCTATATGCTGTTATACAATTATCTAGACTCCCGGATATCCCTGAATTATTTATCGCGTAATATCGGAGGCCTAAAAGGGTCGGAGAGAAGGGTGATTACGGACCTGGTAAGAAGCGGGAGGTTAAACGATCTGCTGGGAGATGGAGCCGGGATAGCTCAATTGCGCACGACGGGGAGGGTAAAGGCCCTGCTGGAAAAGGCCAGGCAGCTTGATCTGGAAGGAAAAAAGTTTAAAGAGCTTCCCCGCCAGGTGAAGGTAAACGTTAAAAATTTAAGCGGGCAGTTTTTTTATCAGAAATATACGGTTGACTCCGGCTGCCTGACGAATTGTAAATTTACCCCGGCCGAGGAAAAGGAGGTAGAGCTGAAGGAGGCGTATCAAGAAATATTCACGCTCGACCCCTATTCTGTGCAATTGGTGGTTTTTAAAAAGAAACCCAGGGAAATCATTATCAGCGCTCCGCCGGCCCAAGCAAAGGAAACGCCCCCGGAGCAGATAGAAACGGTTAGTTTAAATCAGGCGGCAGGAAAATAATATGCAGGAGAACCTCTTTGATCGTGCCAGCGGCACCCTAAAGGGCAAGCGCGTCTTTACGGTTAGCGAGATCACCCGGGACATTAAATTAATCCTGGAGAACACCTTTAATGAAGTCTGGGTGGAAGGGGAAATTTCCGGGATCAGGCAAATTCCTTCCGGCACGGTGTTCTTTACCCTTAAGGATTCCGGCAGCCTATTAAAATGCGTCATTTTTTCTTCTTTTGTCAGAGGGGTAAATTTTGAGCTCAAGGACGGGATCAAGATCGTCTGTTTCGGCAGGATCGGCGTTTACGAAAAAGACGGACAGTATCAGCTCTACACCGAAAAGATCGAAGTAAAGGGCCTGGGCAGCCTGCAATTGGCCCTGGAACAGCTGAAAGAAAAGCTGGAAAAAGAAGGGCTTTTTGCCCCGGCCCATAAAAGGCCGATTCCCTATCTCCCTGGCAGGATCGGTATTGTTACCTCACTGCAGGGGGCGGCGATTAAAGATATGCTTAAGGTAATGGACCGCCGTTTTGCCGACGTGAACGTGATCATTAACCCGGCGCAGGTGCAGGGAGAGGCGGCCAAAGGGGATATTGCCCGGGCGATAAACGAATTCAATTCTTTTAATGATGATCTGCCGCCGCAGGAAAAAATAGAGGTTTTAATCGTCGGCCGCGGCGGGGGCAGTATCGAAGACCTCTGGGCCTTTAATGAAGAGGTAGTCGCCCGGGCGATTTATAATTCACGGATCCCGGTCATTTCGGCCGTCGGGCACGAGCGCGACTTTACTATCGCCGATCTGGTCGCTGATTTACGCGCGGCCACTCCTTCGGTCGCCGCGGAGTTGGTTTTGCCGGAGAAAGAGGTCTTGGAGGAAAAAACGCGGCAATTAGCCCAGCGGTTAAAACTGTTTATATCCGAACTGATCGTTAATTCCGAAGAAGAGCTTGACCGGTTATTACGCAGGATATCCCTGGGGATCTCCAATCTCTTCAAGCTGGATTTCGGCAGGTTCCAGTCCGCCGAGAAGAAGTTGGCGTTGTTGAGCCCGCTTGTGGGTATCCAGCAGCATATTTCGCGGTTGAGCGATTTGACCAGGCAATTATCCATCGGCGCGGGGCATTTTACCCAGTTAAAGAATTCCCGGCTGGTTACCCTGGCGGAAAAACTTTCCAGCCTGAGCCCTTTGAATATCCTGGGCCGCGGCTATAGTATTACTTTTAAGATGCCCCAAAGAGAAGTGATCAAAGACCCGCAGGCGATTAAAGCCGGGGATACGATTATGACCAGGATGAGCAAGGCGGAAATCTTAAGCAAAGTCACGGAGGTTGATAGAAATGGCTGAGATAAAATTCGAAGATGCTTTAAAGAAACTGGAACGGATTATCGAAGACCTGGAAAAGGGCGACCTGACCCTTGATGAGGCGCTGAAAAAATATCAGGAAGGGGTGGAGCTCTCCCGGGTTTGCGCCCAACGCCTGGAAAATGCCAAAAAAAAGATCGACGTCCTGACCAAGAATAAAAAAGGCGAGTTCGATTTAAAACCGCTGGAAGAAGCAGAGGAATAATGTTGCTGGAAAAGATTACATCTCCCGGAGAACTAAAAAAGCTTTCCGGGGAAGAATTAGTTGCTTTGGCCGGAGAAATCAGGCAAAGGATTATCGAGGTTGTATCGGTGACCGGAGGGCATCTGGCTTCAAGTCTGGGAACCGTAGAATTGTCTATTGCCCTGCACTATTGCCTGAATACCCCGAAGGACAAGATCGTCTGGGATGTCGGCCATCAATGTTATGCGCATAAGATCCTTACCGGCAGGAACAAGGATTTCTTGTGTCTAAGGCAATACAACGGGTTGAGCGGGTTTCCTTCCAAGGACGAATCCGCATATGACTCTTTTACAACCGGGCACAGTTCTACCGCGGTATCTTTAGCGCTTGGCCTGGCCTGTGCCAGGGACGGCCTGCCCAAAGAAGAACAGCATAAAGTTGTCGCGGTGATCGGTGACGGTTCTTTAAGCG
Source organism: Candidatus Omnitrophota bacterium (assembly GCA_028716305.1). Lineage (GTDB taxonomy): Bacteria > Omnitrophota > Gorgyraeia > Gygaellales > Profunditerraquicolaceae > JAQUQA01. Next base: position 3,284 of record JAQUQA010000059.1, read on the forward strand.
GCGGCCTGTGTTTCGAGGGGCTGAACAATGTCGGGCACCTGAATAAGGACATACTGGTTATTTTGAATACTAACGAACTCTCCATTGCCCCTAACGTCGGGGCGCTCAGTACTTATTTGAACAAGCTTATCTCGATGCCCATCTATAACCGTTTTAAGGGGTCATTGGAAAATTTTGCGAAATCAAGGATCCCCAAGGGTAGCCGTTTGATCAAGCTGGCTAATAAATTTGAAGAAGGGCTAAAAGGGCTGTTCGTGCCCGGAATGTTCTTTGAGGAGCTGGGTTTTCGTTATTTTGGCCCCTTCGACGGGAATAACCTGAATACTTTGATCCCGAACCTGAAAAACGTTATTAATATCAAGGGGCCGCGCTTATTTCATGTGGTAACCAAAAAAGGCAAGGGTTATGCCCCGGCGGAAAACGAACCGGTGAGGTTTCATAGCGCCGCGCCTTTTGAGATCAAGACAGGCAAGAGCCTGCAAAGAGATGCCTTCGGGAAATCTTATACCGGGGTTTTTAGCGAAGCCCTGGTAGATTTAGCCCGGGAGAACGCAAAAATCGTGGCGATTACCGCTGCCATGCCGGAGGGGACCGGTCTAGATAAGTTTCGGGATAATTTTAGAGAGAGGTTCTTTGATGTCGGTATCGCCGAAGAGCATGCTGTTTGCTTTGCCGCAGGATTGGCCAGAGAAGGCCAGCATCCGGTGGTGGCGATCTATTCTACGTTTTTACAGCGGGCGTATGACCAGATCATTGAATGCGTAGCCCTGCAGAATCTGGGGGTGGTTTTCGCGCTCGACCGCGCCGGACTCGTCGGTGAAGACGGACCGACACATCAGGGGGTTTTTGACATTGCCTACCTTTCGCATATCCCAAATATCACCATTGCCGCCCCCGCCGATGCAGAGGAGTTCAAAGGGCTGCTTAAATTCGCCATAGAACTCAATCGTCCCATAGCATTGCGTTATCCGAAATGCGCGGCAGTGCAGTCGCCCTGGTCCAAGGAGCCGTGGAAATTAGCCAGGGCGCAAAAGCTAAAGGACGGGAAGGAGTTCCTGATTTTTGCCTTTGGCAGTATGGTTTTACCTTGTTGGGAGGCGGCTTTAGAGTTGGATAGACAAGGGATATCCGGTACGGTAGTGAACGCGCGTTTTGCCAAACCTCTCGACGAACAGTTGCTTAGAGAGGCGGGCAGGAATTTTAAGTTTATTTTTACTGCCGAGGAAGGATTGCTTAAGGGGGGAATGGGCAGCGCTGTGGCGGATATGCTCAATAGGCCGGTAATCAAGATCGGCCTGCCGGAAGAGTTTGTGCCTTGCGGGGGGAGAAAAATATTATTAGAGCGGTATGGTTTTACCGCGGCGGCCATTGCCCAAAGGATTAAGGAAAACATTTAAAAGAGATGGTTAAGCTGAAAATTGACAGGGAGAAATGTAAAGGGTGCATGCTCTGCGTAAGTTTTTGCCCCAAGGGCGCGCTAAGCGCGGAAGAAAAACTTAATAAGCGGGGGATAAAACCGGTCAAGTTCAAAGAAGAAGCCGGATGCATCGGCTGCCGGATGTGTATGATTATCTGCCCGGATAATTGCATAGAGACTGAGAAGTAGCGTAAAACTTAAAGTGCAAAGCGCAAAATTCAGTTATAAGTTGTAAGTTTTAAGTTATAAGAAAAATTTACGCGTTCATCGCGTTACGTACGCGGTACGCGATACGGAATTAAAATGAAAAATAAGGAAATCTTGATGACCGGGAACGAGGCGATTGCCGAGGGGGCAATTCAGGCGGGTTGTGATTTTTACGCCGGGTATCCGATTACCCCTCAGAATGAATTGACCGCCTATATGGCCAAAGAGATGCCGCGAAAAACCCGGGTTTTTATTCAGGCGGAATCGGAGATCGCGGCGATCAATATGGTCTTTGGCGCCGCCGCCGCAGGAGCCAGGGCGATGACCTCTTCTTCCAGTCCGGGGATCAGCCTGAAACAAGAAGGGATTTCTTATCTGGCCGGTGCCCAATTGCCGGCGGTGATCGTTAATATCATGCGCGGAGGTCCGGGGCTGGGGAATATCATGCCTTCCCAGGCGGATTATTTTCAGGCCACTCGCGGAGGGGGCCATGGTGATTATCATTGTCCGGTATTAGCTCCCTCTAGCGTCCAGGAGGCATATGATTTGATGTTTTTGAGTTTTGAATTGGCGGATAAATACCGTAATCCGGTAATGATCTTAGGGGATGGCATGCTTGGGCAGATGATGGAGCCTCTTTGCGTTCGGCGTTCGGCGTTCGGCGTTCGGCGATATAAGAAGCCGTGGGCGCTGACGGGTTGCCGGGGACGAAGGCCGAATGTCGTAAAATCATTTTTCATCAGGGAGGGGGACCTTGAAACATTCAATCTATTGCTCCAGAAAAAATATCATACTATCCGCCGGGAGGAACAGCGTTGGGAAGGGCTTTTTTTAGAAGACGCCCGGGTGGTGGTAGTGGCATATGGGACCATGGCGCGAATCGCTAAAAGCGCGGTAGTAAACCTAAGAAAAGCGGGCCGGCGGGTTGGTCTGATCAGGCCGGTTACGCTTTGGCCTTTTCCGGTAGAAGCTTTTGAAAATAGCGTAAAGCTTAAAGCGCAAAGCGCAAAGAGACCGAGGTACTTAGTTTTAGAAATGTCCTATGGGCAGATGGTGGAGGATGTAAAGTTAACGCTGAATGGGCGTGCAACGATTGAATTTCTCGGCCGCTCCGGGGGGGGAGTCCCCGGAGAAAGAGAGATCGAAAAGCAGATTCTGAAGCTTTTGTCTTAAGATATGAAAAATAAACAGAAAAATTTCGCGCAATCAAGATCATTGCGGAATATCTCTACGCATTATTGCCCGGGTTGCGGCCATGGTATCGCGCACCGCTTGATCGCCGAAACGATAGATGAATTGGGTATCCGGGAGAAGGTGATCGCCGTTGCTCCGGTGGGATGCGCGGTAATCGCCTATGATTACTGGGATTTCGACTGTTCCGAAGCGGCGCACGGGCGGGCGATGGCCGTGGCCACGGCGATCAAAAGGGTCAGACCGCAGAACATCGTTTTTACATATCAGGGGGACGGAGACTTGGCGGCTATCGGCACGAACGAAACTATCCACGCCGCCAACCGCGGGGAAAATATCAGCGTGGTCTTTATCAATAACGCGATCTATGGGATGACCGGAGGGCAGATGGCCCCCACCACCCTTTTGGGCCAAAAGACAGCCACGACACTTTCCGGCAGGGACGCGCGCTTACAGGGGCATCCTTTAAAGATCTCCGAAATGCTGGCTGTTTTACCCGGGGTGAAATTCGTGGAGCGCGTATCTTTGCACTCTCCGCAGGAAGTAATGAAAACTAAAAAAGCCGTTCACCAGATTTTTAAGAACCAGATCGACAATTTAGGGTTCTCTTTAGTGGAAATTCTCTCCCCCTGTCCAACTTATTGGGGGATTTCACCCAAAGGGGCCCTGGAGTGGATCCGGGATGTAATGAGTAAGGAATTTCCGTTGGGAAGGATTAAATAAGCGCAAAGTGTAAAGTTTAAGTGTGTGTAAAGCAGAAAAACGTACGCCGAACGCCGTACGCAGAACGCAAATATGACTGAGAAAATTATAATTGCGGGAGCCGGGGGACAGGGGATCATGCTTTTGGGTAAGGTTCTGGCCGAAGCGGCGATGCGGGAGAATAAGCATGTAACCTGGTTGCCGGCATACGGGGCAGAGGTCCGCGGGGGCACGTCCTATTGCATGGTCATAATTTCCGATAACCAGATCGGCGCTCCTTATATCGAACGGGCGGATACCCTGATCATTATGAATGAGCCCTCCCTGCATAAATTCCTGCCGCGGATGAAGAAGAGCGGCCTTTTAATCGTTAATAGTTCTTTAGTGCAAAAAGCACCAAAAGGCGGCAATACCTTTGCCGCTGCTTTTACCGATACAGCCGTAGAATTAGGAAATTTGAAGGTTGCCAACATGGTGGCGCTGGGTTTCTATATTAACCGCAAGAAGATTCTTAGGCCCGAGTCGC
>JAQUQA010000060.1 GCA_028716305.1 Candidatus Omnitrophota bacterium
CCTGTTCGGGCTGCTGGTCCGCCTTGGTATCATAGTCGGCCTCCGGGACGCTCACCGGGACTTTAAGAAAACCGACGTCCGGCACTACCCGGGAACGGTTATGGGGATACGCCGGGTCATGGCTGATCTGCGCCGCAGTCCAGTGTAAATTTCCCTGTACCGCCCGTTTCATATATGTGCGCATGGTGATCAATGCCGCGATCACCACCGCCAGTAAAACGGCAAACTCCATAACGCTCTGCGCCTTCCGGGACCTAATCATGAGCTTATCTCCTCCACTCATTCATTTCCATCTGAATATGCTTCAGCCGGGAATTCACCGCCCGGCGCATATAAGGAAACATGGCCATGATCGCGATGGTCACCACCACCAGCAGCATGGCATATTCCAGAAAACTCTGCCCGCGACAACGGGAAAATTTTTTCATCTTGCCTACCTCATTTTCTCAACCGCTTTATCAAACATATTGTTGAAGTTATTACGCATCCGGCCGACAAAATTCGTCGCCACCAAAGCCAGGATAATCACCCCGGCGATGATCAGATACTCCAGGGCCGCCTGCCCGGATCTTGAATACCGCTTGTCATTTACGCGTAACCTCATCATAAGTAACTCCTTAAAATCCAAAACCTACCTGGCCGCTGGAACCGACGAACTGCAGCAAGATCGGGGCGGCTACAATAATCAAGACCACCGGTAAAATAAAGGCAAAGAGCGGAAAAAGCAGTTTTACCGGGGCCTTTAAAGCCATGGCCTCGCCTCTTTGAAACCTTCTTACCCTTAATTCGTCCGCCTGGATCTTTAATGCCTCGCCGATAGAAGTACCCATGCGGTCCGCCTGGACCAGCGTGCGCACAAAAGAATAAACTTCAGGCATATCAATGCGCCAGGCAAGATTCTTAAGCGCCTCTTTGCGGGTCAGCCCCATCTGTGTCTCGCGCTGCACTTCCGCAAGCTCCATGGTCAGGTCGCAAGGTTTCATATCCCGAATGACCCGGGTGACAGCCAGCATAAAATCCAGGCCGCCGGATACGCAAATATTCAACAGATCAATCAGATTCGGCAGGTCGCGGCGCATATTAAACTGCCTCTTTCTGATCGTTGATCTTAACCATAATACCGGTACGGCCAACCCTACGATCCCGCTAAAAAGCAGAATATTCTGCTTAGGAAAATTATCTCCGAGCAAGATCATCGCTACAGTCGGGATCCCTACCAAAGATAACAGGAAAAATGTCAAAAACTCCAGGGTCCCCATAGGGGAACCAGCCTTGATCAATTTCCTGCGCAGGTCAAAGGGGGGCTTTAATTTTTTATCAAGTTCTTTATAACGGGCGGTTAAAGGGGTCCAGCTCTTACGCTGTATTCCAGGAAACCTCGCCTGGGCCTCCTGCTGCCTGCGGTCAAACACCTGGGAGGGCAGATGCGTCTCCACCTCTCCCCGGTGCACCAGCCCGTATACGGAGAAATAGATGCTGGTTGCCAATAGCAATGCGATCATTATCTCCATGGCAAACTCTCCTTCTTAAAAATCCACCTTACTAAGTTTAATAATAAAATAAGTCCCCAAAACCTGGGAAAATATTGCATAGCCCAGGATCATCTTGCCAAAATCGTTTTTAAAGAAAACGTCAAAAAAATGCGGATCGGATTTATAAACCACCAGGGCAAAAGCGATTGGGATGATCGACATGATGATCCCCTGAAGTTTTGCCTGGACGGTCAGGGCCTTGACCTTGCCGATGAGCTTATTGCGCTCCTGAATGGTATTAGCCACCTTGCTTAAGGTTTCCGTAATATCACCGCCGGTTTCTTTGGCAATCAGCAGTGCCGCCACGACCATATCCAAATCATCAACGCGCATGCGTTTCTTGAGATCCTGAAGGGCATTTTCCACCGAGAACCCCATGCGCATCTGGCGGATCACCAGGCTGAACTCCTGGCTGATCGGAGCGGCCATCTCTTCGACCAGCACCTCAAAGGCCTGCTGTAAGCTCATGCCTACCTTCAATGAACTGCAAAGGATCATGATCCCGTCAACGATCTGCCCGGCAAACTTCTTCCGGCGCTTGTGTTCCAGGATGCGCACCACAGTCATGGGTATGGCCAGGCCGAGGGCCGCGAAAATCCCCGCAGCTATAGGTTTCTTAGTTATTACGTAACCCAGAATGCCACAGATAAGAGGTGAGGCGATATCAAGCAGTATCAGCCTGGCCGGAGAAATATCCAGAAACATCCGGTCCAGCTTGGGGCTCATCTGGTCGAGTTTCTTTTTGTGCCAGAAGAGGGTTTGTTTCTCTACGGACGGGTAAAAAAGATTGGCTAGATAAAATACGCCGATAAAGACGATTATGGAAATTATAATGGCGATTAACATGATTATTCACCTCTTTCCCCTAAGCCGCTCCCCGGACCGTTCTAAAAAGCCGCTTCTTTAAGGAGTACGCGAATTAAAGCATGCCTCATGAAGCGGCGATCTAGAGCTTTTTAAAAGACAAGGGGGCGGCTGTAGCAGACACCTCCTTTATTATTACTCTGCAGGGTTATCATAACCAAACCCATTGGTATCTTCCATTTTCCCGGGATACCATTCGGTAGGTTTTCCTGTTGAACTCCCGGTAGAAGACTGATGCGAATAGCTGACCGCACCGCTCTTGATCAGGCCGCCTTCAGGCTTACTTATATCCGCGCTTTCGCTATAGGTATAAGTAGTCTGATCAGTAGTGGTTCCTGAGGCATATTGCGAGCCGATCTCATTACTGGCATCCTGCAACTTGCCCTGGACACCTCTTTTCATATAGGTGCGCATGGTGATCAGCGCCGCCACTACTACTGCCACCAGAATGGCATACTCCAGCGTGCTTTGCGCTTTTCTATTCCTTAGTCTACTTAACATTTCTCAAACCTCCTTCTTTTAGGGCTTGTAGTGATTTTTACTAATCCGCCGGCGGATCCCCAACTCCCCATTTAGGTATCCAGCCGCCGTCTTCGGTTTCTTTATCGGCATACGCGTCGCCCTTAGGGCTGCCGTCACCTTTGGTCTCCAGATCAATGCTCTTATTCCAAACCTCTTTCAGGTCATGCCTCTCGGCATCGTTGACCCGGTTAAAGACATCGCTGACGTCCCCGGACAAAGATACGTTCTTAGCTTCGTTACCGAACTTTGCCTGGAGCTTTGCTCCTTCATCCTCGTCTATCTGACCGCCTCTTTGCCCGCCCATATTCGCACTGTGGCCAACCCGATACTGCTGGTTGTAGTTACGGGTATCTGTAAAGAAATCTGAGGCGTATTCCGCTCCACCTTCACCCTTGCCCATAGTATTATACCATACCGCGGTGGCGTCGAGCTTGCCGGCCAAACCCCTTCTAACATAGGTAGTGGCCAGGGCCAAGGCGCCGACGACGATGGCAAAAAGCATCGCGTATTCAACTGTGCTCTGCGCTTTATTCTTTAAGGTAATTAACACTTTGTTCACCCCCTTCTTATCAAATAAGCAACTGCCGAAAACTTATTCTTCCGGCACTTCCGGTTTTGTAAAGTCTTCCTTAAACTTCAGCACGTTATTGTCTTCTAACCCATCAACATTATTGTCCAGGTTGTCATACTTGTTGGCGATATCGATCTCAAAGATAAAATCTAATGCCCCTTCTCCCAAATCGCCGGCGGCAGAAATCCTTTTACCTTCATTGGAAGTTCCCATCAATATGGCCTGGCCATTATCTGTGTCCTCAAGACCGCCCTTTTGTCCGGCGTAAGATTTACTCTTACCTCCGCGGTAAGTAGGGATACCGGCTTCGGTGTCTTTTTCAAAGTATGTCCCACCGATAGCATCACCATTATTCAGGTAAACGTCAACGCCTTTTACCAATTTACCGGCTAAGGACCTTTTGATCAATGTCTGGGCCAAGGCGATCGCTCCAATGGCAATAGCAAAGATCATCGCGTATTCAACCGTGCTCTGCGCTCTTTTTCTTAATTTTATTAACACTTTGTTCACCCCCTTCTTAAAAATTACACTTGCCTGAATTTAATCTGCCAATAGGTCCAACCGCTGGATCATGGTATTTGAGGCATCACTGGGATGTTCCAGCATACTTTTTGCCTTGTCCTTGACCGTACCCCTCACCGCCAGGAACGCCAGCACCAGGGCAGTCAGGACAATGACATATTCCAGCATTGCCTGCGCTTTACTCTTTCTGAAAAACATCTCTTCCTCCTTTTTAGAGAAAAACAAAGTTATTTAACAAACTGCATGGCGTTAACCACGCTTTCGGCTTCTGCGGCAACCTTATTCAGGCTTGCTTCGGTGTTAGCCTGAATCGCGCCCTTTGCCAGAATAAAGCCGGTGATAATCGCTGTCAGGATGATCAAGTATTCCAGGATTGATTGAGCTTTATTTTTGCGCAAAAACATTTTAACCCTCCTTTTGTCTGGGTTATTATATTATTTTTTAAAGTCTTTATTATGTCAAAAATAAAAAACCGAAATCCTCAAAAATTATCTTGCGGATTTCGGTAACCCGGCTGACTTCTCGCTTACGACCCCTAAGCAAAGTAAAAGCAAATCTAATTTTTCCGGCGAGAGTCCCGTGGCTTTGCGCATCCTGATACCTCCATACCAGGAATTGCCTTTTCGTTCCGCCTTCTTAACTGCACTTAAAATATAACATTACTATATATGAGTGTCAAGCAGATTTGCCGGGGTATAGGAAAGCGCTTTCAGGCAACCAGAAACCAGACCCGATTTCCCCCAAAGACTACCCTTCTTTCATTTAAACGCTGACAAACGCTGATCAGGTCATTTAGGCAGGGATAACCCTCTGGAGGCCGGAAAACAGCCTTTAAATAGCCTTTCTCCAGGCTTAGGCTAATCTTAAGGTCATAGAAATGCTCTTTTACAAAAGTAAACTCTTTTTGGTCATAACCATATGGAAACAAATATCTTCTGGAATATAGGTCCAGTGCTTTCAGATAATAATTAAATAATCCCCTTAAATCGTGAAAATTTTGAGGTTTTTGGCCTAAAATACCGGCAAAATCATTCTGGTAATTAGCAGTATAGGTGAAAATCTCGATTTTTCGACTATAATCCTCAAAAATTTCCTGGGGATTCGGCCAAAATTCTTGGAATAAAGAGACTACTTCTTGGGTATTCATCTCATTTGGCAAATTAGTCAATATAATCGTTTTTATTTTCTCCTGCAGGCTATTCTTGATCGCGCAGCCTCTTAATGTAACCTTTTGTTTTGTTTGAGGTTGCAATAATTCAACCACGCTTTCCGAGACAAATACCTCCTGATCAAAAGGAGCAATGAGTATCTTTTGAAATTCTCCGGTTAACTTGATTTTTCGGAAGTGGCCGAACTGCCATGGCCAGAGAGAAAAGGCAAAAAACTGTCTTTTTGGCTCGCTAAAAGAGACGCTCTCCAGCTCTTCGAATTTTCCGCTTAAAAAGGCCAGATTGTTAACCGCGCTTTCTTTCGCGTTAAAGGCATTGATCAGATCGAATAATTCTTTACTGGGGGTGTCATACCCCGGGGAAGTAAACAAGATCAACGGTTCTGATTCTTTTCCGGAGAGGTTAAGGCGTTTCTTCACGTTATAAATCGAGGAGCAAAAATCGTAAGGGATCTGCGGGGCGGACCAAACAGAATACATCTGGGCATCAAGATAAAAAACATTGCCGTCGCTTAGCCTGACCTGGACGCTGCGAACTTCCTGAAAAGCCTGATTCATAATATTGGTGATATCGCTGTTTAGCGTCGGAGTGTCCACTAATTTAAAAAGAAGGTTCTCCGTCTCCGAAGCATTTAATTCGCGGTTCACCAGAGGCAGGATCTGCGAATCAGCGGCAAACTCCTGTTTAATCTTGTCCAATGAAATCCCAAAGTATGGGGCGTAAAGAAGAAATTCGATGCGGTTGGCCAAATCCGCGCCTTGCAGGCCCAACCTGTTTTTAACCGCGGCGGTGAAATTTTCCACTACCCCTAACAAATAATCCGCGGCCTTGAGAATTATTGCCCCTGAGGTAGTAAACTCTCCCTGGCCCGAAATAATTTCTCTGGCCGCAGGCTCAACATGTACCGGAACAGGTTCTGGCTCTGGTTCTGGCGCTGGCGCGGGCTCTGGAGAAGCCGGCTCCGGAGTAATTTCAGGCGCGGCAGGAAGGATATTTTCTTCTGTAACCTCTTGCGGTGCTTCTGTTTGAGTAATAGGGGCTTCTTCTGCAGGAGGTGTTTGCGGCGGTGCTTCTTCCGGCTCGGGTTCTTTGGGGGGCTCAGGGATATTCTGCGCTTCTCCTGCCGGCTCAATAATCTCTTCTTTGGGCTCTTCTTTCTTTTCCGGTTCGGGGACTTCTTGTTCTTTTACTGCTTCCGGCTGAGGTTCTACAAGGGGAATTTCGCCAGCCGCGGGCAAGGATTCCGGCTCCGGAACCTGCTCTTTTTCTTCCGCCTGGACCGGCTCTTCCTGAACCGGTGACGCTTCAGCCAAAGGCTTTTCTTCTTCAATCGGAGGCTGGGAAGAAACTTCTGCCAACGGCTCAACTGCGCCTTCCTTTTCTTCAACAGGGGGGGTGGTTTCTTCTTTAGCCGGCGTTTCTTCTTTTTCCGGGGATTTTTCCGTCGGTGGTTCTTCTGTTTCTGCCGCAGCTTCGGGCGACTCAATCTCCGGCACCACAGGCTCAATTTTTTCCGGCTCTATCTCTTTTTCTTCCGGCTCTGGGGATTTTTCGGATAAGGGCTCGGCTAAGGGCTGCGGAGGCGGCAAAGGGATGGTCTCTTGCGGCTGAAGGATCTCTTTTTCAGGCTTAAAAGTTTCTTTGCTGGGGGATAATTCCCTGACTGAATCGGCAGCGCTTTTAATCACGGCCTTGATCGGGGTGATGCTCAGCGCACCGGATGCCGGCTTAGACCTTTTAATTCTCCTGCCCACGGGCATGCTCAAGCCGGCTTTTTTAATCAGGGCATTAATACTGGACTTTGAAACCTCAACCTGAAACTTATTAAAGGCCAATGCGGCCAAAGGCCGGCAGCCTAAAGCGGGATTTTGTTTTTTCTGCTCAAGGATAAAATCGATTATTTCTTGTTTTAATTTATAGGTTACGCCCATAATTTTTCAGATTGGACATTCTTTTTAAATAGTATACTCCTAAAAAAATGTTTTTGTCAATTATTTTAAGCAAATTGGAAGAAAATTGAGAACGTTTCTCAGTTCAAATTGAGAGTAAATTAAATTGAGAATGTTTCTGGGAAGAGGGGAAAAA
>JAQUQA010000061.1 GCA_028716305.1 Candidatus Omnitrophota bacterium
TGGTCGCCGGTCCGGTAAATTGCTCCGAGACATCCGACTGCGGACGCACGACTATCGGAGAAAGTTGCACCGGGTCATCCTGTTCCTGCCTGGATGTGGCATGCTGCTTGTTCATCTTGTCCACCTGTAAGACCTTATCCTTGAGCATCACATCCATTTCTTCGAATCTTCTTTCCAGCGTCTGGTTCTTTTGCTGTACCTCAACCAGCTTCCTTTCCAGGTTGATCTTGCGATCATTCAAATTCTTAAGCTGGCGGCGCAGGAGCCGGTTCTCATTTTTCAAAGTCTTAAAGGATTCCTCTATCTGCAATTTATCATTTTTCTCACCCACCAGCTCCAGGGCGATCGTATCCATCATTTTCTTGTTATACTCGACTTGCTTTTGGATAAATTCATACTGTCTTCCCAAGTCCTGCTTTTCCCGGGTCAGGTTGGCAACCTCCAGCTCCAAATTCTTCTTTTCCTTGTCCAACTGTTCCTTATCGATCTTGGCGGTTTTTAACTCAGTATTCAATTTATCCAGCTGCCATTCCAGGTCCTTCTTTTCCTTAAGCACCTTGGCCCAATAGGCATCTCCGGCCAAAGAGACTCCGCTGCCGCCCGCGGCCCCGCCGCCGGATTCCATTTCTTTTTTAAGCTTGCTCAATTGGTCGACAAGCTGGGTCCTGGCCTGCTCCACCAGTTCGTACCTCTTGATCAACTCTTCCCTGTCCTGGGCCAGCTTGTTAACATTTTGCTGTAAAATGCCGATATTTTTCTGCAGTTCCTGGTTTTGTTTTATGCCGGCTTCAAGTTTCTGGCTGATGGCGAGATTTTCTTCCTTTAAAGCGTCTCTTTCGCGGATAACTGTCTGTTTTGAGGCAAAGGCGAGGATATTAATGACAAAACTGACGGCCACTATGGCAATGAGTCCGATTATAATAAATTTTACTTTTTGCTCCATCAGTCGCGCCTTAAAGTTGGGCGAAGGTCTTCTGCATCACAAGACTTGCCGCCCCTAATGCTACTGCATTTTCGCGCAATTGGGAATAAAATATTTTTAGATCCTCGGTAACCTCTCTAAACGCCCAATCCTTGACCGTTAAAATAACCTTGTTCAGAAACTCTTCTCCTGCTTCTTCCAGGCCTCCCCCGATAATCACCATCTGGGGATTAAAAAGATTCACCAGGAAGGCCGTTTTGATCCCCAGCCTGCGGGCCGCCGCATCCAGGACCTCTGCCGCCACCGCGTTTTTGGCGCGCGCGGCAATAAATACGCTTCTTAAGTCCACGTTGCTTACGTTGCTGGCGGTCAACTTAAAGAACTTATCCGCTTCCTGAGGGTCCGCATTCAGCCGTTTCTTGATATCACTTACTATACCCAGGTCGATCTCCCAGCGTTTTAAAAAACAACTTCCCCCGAGCTCGCAATTAAAGGCGTCCTGCTCTTTATAATTATAGATCGAGACCTCGCCGGCATAACCATTATTGCCTCCATAGATCTCACCGTTTACCATTATCCCGCAGCCCACCCCGGAAAACATATAAAGCATATTCTTAAAACTGCATTGCAGATCCAGCCAATGTTCACCGAAACACGCGGCGGTAGCATCATTTTCAATCAGCGTCGGGAGATTAAACTCCTTCTCTACTATCTCCTTAAAAGGCACATCAACGGAAGCATAGGTATAGTAATGGTCCATTTTTTGCGGCCAGTGCACGGCCCCGGTCTTTTTGTTTACCAGCCCGGCGATGCCGATACCAATGCCCCTGATGTCGGCGGTATATTCTTTGGAACGCCTTAAGATCTCCCGAATAATATCAAGGACGCATTCGGTAATCTCTTTTACCGACGGCTTAGGTCTGGCGATCTGCGTCTTGATAATGATGTTACCTTTAAAATCAACCAGTAAACCGACCATGTTCATCAGGTTTAAACCCACGCCCACGATATACCCGGCACGCGGATTCAAGTCCAATAAAGTCGGCCTTCTTCCTCCTTCGGAGACATCGAGTTCTTTCTCGTAAACTACGTTCTCTTTGATAAAGTCATCGACATAATTGGAGATAGTAACGACATTTACCCCCATCTCTTTGGAAATATCGGGCCTGCTGATCGGGCCGCGACGGCGCAAAATATCCAAAATACTGATATTGCGTTTTTCTTTTTCGGAAAGTTCATTTTTTTCGAAATTAAGCGATCGCATACCTTAAACACCCTCAAGAAAATATTTTTTAATTGATTTATTTATACTACTAAAGATGATATAAGTCAAGTATTTTTAAGTAGTTTTAGACTTTGCGGGGTAAAGGCGGGTAATTTTTAATCGATGTCTACAAAATCCAGGCCGTAATCGATAACTCCTGCGGGGTTGACCACCACAAGGTTTATTACTTTGCTTCCGGAGGACCTATAAGCGGTGGTAAAGGAAGGGTCTGAATTCAAAGGCGGATTTTCTCCCAAATCTCCTGACCAGAGATAGCGCAACTCGATCTGTGTGCACCCACTGGCAGGAACACTGACCTCAGAGCTCATTTTAACCGAAGAATTTTTCTCGGCAAGACAAGGGGAACACTGTAAATTGATCTTTGAGGCGTTAAAAGCTCCTTCCGCGGGGCCCTTGTCCAACGCGGTTTCCAGAAAAGTCTTAAGATTATATTCAAGGTCATTTTTTCCGTCTATCTCCTGCAGCCTCTGCCGGGCGAGCATAACGGTATCCTGAAAGTTTTCCTTGGCCCTATCGATCAATGACCGATAAAAAACGGCTGCCTGATCAGCTTCTGCGGAAAATTGGCTGAGTAACCCCAGCTGATACCCGGCGGCCGCGCCCCAGGAGGAAAGATCGCCCTGCTGGAAAAGTTCATTAAAATATTTTTTTCCTTCGTCTACCTGTCTCATAATATAAGCGTTGATTACCCCGGCCTTGAATTTCGCCTCCGGGACGCGCTCTGAATTCGCAAAGTTTTTTATCAACGCCTGATAGGCCAGAGCAGCTTTTTCAAATTCGTGCAATTTCTCTAAGTTATAGGCGCGCAAGTAGATTAGTTTCTCATTAAACACGCCCTCTCCACCCAAACTCTCCAGTTCTGCGAAGATTTTTTCGGCATAAGCTGGATCATTCGGCTCCTGGTCACGATAGGTGAATTTCTGCGCAATCTCCTGCAGGGCGGTAACTGCCTTGGCCTTATCCTTGCCACTTAAGAGCTTCTCGATATAAGCGTCATAAAGCAGCTGCGCTAAATCCATATTTTTTTGATTATAAAAATCCGCGGCCGATCTTTCCAGTTCACCCGGGCTGTCCGTGGTTTTGGTCAGGGCCTGGGCAAAAACGGCATAGATCTTTTTAGCGGAGTTCTTTTGGCCGGCCGCCAGGACCTGATCTCCCAGGTCCTTGATCAGGGAAAAATCTTTGCTTTCTTTGGAATATTTTTCGCAGGCGCCGATTAATTCCGTAAGGTATCCCTGCGCCGCGGGATCCTGCTGTTCCTGCGCATATTTCCACTGCAGGAGTTTCAGGGAAAGATATAGCGGGTCTTCAGGATTAACTTCCTTCAGTCCGGCAAGCAGGCTGCTTTGCATCTGGTGGCGGTATTCGTCTCCTTTGGAAAAATATTCGTTCCAATCCTGGATAGACTCCAAATACGCCAGCTGGGAATGCCGGGTGAGAGCGGTGTAGTAATTGACATAAGGGCGCAGGCTCTTTTTCTTACGGCCCAAAGAATTCAGAAAATCCACAAAAGCAGAATATTCGTGGTCTTTAAAAAAACCGTCCCTGGCCTCCTCTAAAGATGACAAAATCGCCTGTGCCTCTTTCTGCCCGATAATCTTTTTGGAGAGTCCCGCGGAAAACTTATCCTCTGCGGCATAAGCGGCTTGCCCGCAATAAGTTAACCCCAGAATCAAAAGCATTGCCCAAAAGAAACCCTGCCGGTAAGTTTTATTCATATTTTATCTTTTTTTTGGTGTTTAGGTTGGGGTGCTTCCAGAACTCCCGGATCACATAATAGGCCTTACGGGGAACGCGTTTACTGATACCGTCCTGCATTTCTTGCGATAAGGCAACTATCCCAAACCATTCTTCGTTCATATTTTTATTTTCCTTGGCCTTGATATCAAAATAATAAGCCGGATTTGACCAGTTGGATTCGCTATCCTGTATTACCCAGGTCTCAGGCGAGGCGTCATTATGTTTCCACCATTCATCGCTCCATTCAAACATCGTCCCGCCCAGGCAGTTTCCCGCGCCGTCTTTATTGTTGGCCAGATTCTTGTAAATCTGCTGCCACTGGGATTCCAGGAAAAAAGCCTGCATGTTCTGGTCTTCCCTGTTTTCGAAGGCGTCGTATGCGTCCGCGCCGAATTCCGCCAGAAATACCGGCCGGTCAAAAGTCATTTTCAAAGAATTAAAAAGGTTCCCGAAGGTCTTGCCGCGGTAGATTACGCAGGCGATAATATCAATATCGGGAGAATGCTTCTTGGCGTATTCCAACCCCACCAATTCCCCGTTGCCCATGGCTACGGGATGGTTAAAATCTATTTTGTGTATTTCTTTCGCCAGGTCATTGACAAAAGAATAATAAATCTGGGCGCGCATCTGGTTCTTTTTCAGAGGGTCGGGTTCCTTGAGGACCTCCTCGCTCGTCCAGGGGCGGATCTGCCCCAGGCAGGAGTAATTGTTCTCGTTTCCCAGGACCCAAAACAATATACCCGGCTCGTCCTTATAAAGCTCGACCATCCCGAGGACATCCTGCTTTACCTTCTCCTGAAAGGCCTGGTTCCCATACAAAGGACAGGGATACTGCCAATACCCCAGCCAATTTCCCATGACCGTGCGGATGCCGAAATTATTATAAAGGTCGCGGATTACGGCACGCACCTTAACGGGATCTTCGCCTGCCGCATAAAGCCTGACCGTATTGATCCCCATCTTCTGCATCAGTTTTCCGTCAACTAACCAGGGTTTATTCGGGTCTGACCACCAATCATAATCATGGGTCTGCCCGATTGGAATGGGATTATAACAAACCCCTTTAATCACATACAATCGGTTATCAACGATCAACTGGTAATGCCCGTTCGGCAGGAGTTTCTTGACGTAAACCTTGGGGCGGGGGACGGAGGCAAAACCTAAAAACAAGAAAAGGAAAAATGATGCCGCCAAAATACCAAGACACCAGGCCACCGGCTTAACCGACCGGTGACCTGGTGAATTGGCGACTTCGTGGCTTTTATTACATTTATTCGTACTTAATTTCATCAAGATAGAACGTGACACCATCCGGGTTGACATCAACATTAGTTGCCCAGCAGAAACCACCGGAAATATAAGACATATCCTTGCCTTTTAAGTCGATGGTATACTGAGTCCAGTCCTTATTCAGGATCACCGGGCCGATACTGGCTACATCGGAATCAGAATATTCGCCCATGATCCCGCCTGCCTTGAACTCCTCGATCCGCTCTCCGCCTTTGGCTCCGCGGGCCCAGAAAGTCAGCTTGGCGGCCTTGGAAAGATCAAAGCCTCCGTCAACATTGCCCCAGTTATTCGCGGGATTCTGCCAGTAGATACCGGCCCAACGGTTACCTGAGACATCCTGGTATTGGATCTTCATGCAGGTGTCCCCTAAATAGGGATCTTCCTTCGAGGCGGCCTCAAACTTCAGGTCCTTTCCGGTAGCTGCATTAGGCATCCATCCCGATGGGATAAAATGGTTGCTTGCGGAACGTGAATCCGAGTAGACATAAAAAGGCACGCTTTCCTGCTTTCTCCCTTCCGGCTTCATCGACGCATCGGCTTCAAATTTGATGTCATCAATGTAAAAAGTGGCGCCGTTCGGGTTCAAGTCTGAAGTAGTGACCCATCCGAAACCGCCGGAAATCGAAGACAAATCCTTGCCGGCCAAATTGATGGTGTACTGCTTCCAGCTGTCAGTCAGCTCCACCGGACCCATTTCGATCTTCGCGGAATCCGGATACGCGGCCTTAGGTTCCATTCCCACGCCGCCAACCACTACTTTCTGCAGGATCTCCCCGCCTTTTGCGCCGCGGGCCCAGAATGTAAGCTTAGTCATCCCGGTAAGGTCAAAACCGCCTTTTTTCGAACCCCAGTTGTTCGCGGGATTCTGCCAGTAAACACCGGCCCAGCCGTTATTCTGTGTTTTTTTACCGGAATAATCAAACTGGATGCAGGTCGAACCGGAATGAGGGCTATCCATGGCCTGGTCATTCATCTTGATATCGCCATAATCCCCCATCCACCCCGAAGGGACAAAATGGTTATCGGGGCTGGTTTTATCGATGTAAACGATAAACTCGCTGGCCTTATTGCCCTGCTCCTTTGCGGCGAAAGCGGGAACCGCCAGGCAAAGCAACAGCACTAGTACTAGAAACTTTTTCATCTCAACCACACCTCCCTTTTACTTTTTAATTGCATTTATGTTTTCCATCTTTGAATTTAAATATAAGTTTTTAAGCCTGCCTTATTGGTTCCTCCTTTCTTTACGTAATCGATACTACTTGTGCCAATTTTTTTTGTACATATTATAAGACTGTCTGAGTTGGCGCAAAAACGGGCTGGACTTTCCGTCACCCTGCCCGCAGATCCCTAGCCACTCCTCGTGCATGTATCCGTCGGGAAAAGGACCGGTAAAAAGCCCCTTGGTATCATGGACGAAGGGCTCATATGCCTTCCACCATTCATCCAGCCACTCAAAAACTACACCGCCGATGGAATTACCTTCCCCGTCCCTGAATGCCGCGTTGCCTTCAATGTCCTCCCAGGCCCCCTGGTGATATTGCGCCTGTAAGGCCTGTGCTGTCTCTAAAGGCTTGTTCTGCGCGTAGGCCGGGCAGCCGAATTCGGTAATAAAAACCGGCTTATCCGTCTCTTCCTTAAGCTGGCGCCAGAGCAATCCGAAACCCTCTTCCCCGCGGTAGGCGTTGGTGCCGAAAATATCGATATCCGGGCAATCCTTGGCGTATTTATCCAGATAGAGCACATCTCCGCTGCAGATCGCCACGGGATGCTCCGGATCGATCTCTTTGATCTTTAAGGCCACTTCATTGGCAAATTTAAAAAACGCGTCCGGCTCCTTATCGGCGTTACAGCCATAACCGTAGACATTCTCATTACCTAAGAGCCAGAACAATATATAGGGCTCATCCTTGAACTGATTCACCATTTTGATCACCGATTCCAGCATCTTCTCTTTCTGCTCTTGGTTATTGTAATCGGTCCCCGGATCCCAGGGCGCCCCGC
>JAQUQA010000062.1 GCA_028716305.1 Candidatus Omnitrophota bacterium
CCCGGCCCGCTGAGTCCCGGGCGACTGCTGTGATCGTCGCCTGCGTGTGGTACTGCTTGCCCTGGTACCGTCCGTCCAGGGCCTCGCGCAAACGCTCCGCCGCCTGCCTCGCCGCCGATTTGCCTGTCGTGTCCATGTTATGGCGTTATCCTTCTAATCCCATAGCTAGAAAATCAGCTCGTCCAGGGTCACGGTGCAATCCCAACTCTTGCGCTGGTGCGCGTCGCCCGTCGCCTTGCCCAGGTTGATCCCGAATTGCACCCGCTTGACGACAAAGTTCGCGCCCTGCAATAGCGTGCCCTCCTGGTCCACGGTCCAGGTAATCAGGTGCCGCTGGCCGGGCCGGACCCACTCGGCCGGGCCGGAGGGGATGACCGTGGCCCGCAGGGGGCCGTTTTTCCGCCGGAAAATCTGCTCGGCCATGAGGCACGCCTCGGTCGGGCCGCCGAGGACCATGTCCTCGATGATCAGTTCCGAGCCGATGGCCAGGGGGCGGGGCGGGTAGCTTACCTCGTAGATCAGGTCGTCCTGGTCGTTCATGGCCCGCAGCCTGACCTGGCTGACGTTGTGCCGCTCCGGTCGCGTGACCGAAACCCGCCGGGCGTTGGACCGGCTCCACGTAACGTCAACCTCCGGCAATCCCCGCAGCGGATACCACGGGCTGAACCTGTGCTCGACCGCCTCGTCCAGGCCAAAGTATAGGGCGCAGCCGGTCCGCCTCAAAATGTCCTTGAACACCTGCATGTACCGGGCCTTGGTCGTCGGCAACGCGCCGACCTGGATCCCCTGGTCGGTCAACGTGATCTGACTCTCGTCCAGGCCAAAGTTGTTGACCAGCAGGTACTTGATAACCTCGCCCGAGTACGGCGCCTCAGTGGCCCCCTCCGCCTCGCCGTCGCCGTCCAGGACCTCGCCCGTCGCGGCGTAGACGTGGAACTCGTTCATCTTGGCCCGGCCGCCGTCCGACATCTCCCGGATGTTGACCAGGACGTGCCGAGCGCGGGTTGTGCCGCCCGGGGGAACCCCGGCCCACTCGGTCGCCGCCGCCGGGTGGTCTACCACGGAGATAAGCGCGCCCTCATCCCAGTGATCCCGCCATTCGTCGTCCCAGTCGTTGTCGTCAGGGTAAATCGGGGATTCCTGCACGCTGAAAAAGACCTTGAACGTCTTGGGCACGACATACGTTGTGCCGTTCAGTACCGGCCGCCGGCGCCAGCGAACCTGGCGCACCAGGTGGGCGTCCACGGCCAGGCCGTCTTCATACGGGATCACGCTCGACTCGACGGGATGCACCGCTGGATCGGTGACCCCTACCCCCCGCGTCAACCCGGTCAGCAGATCATTGTCGTCGTCGCGCCCGGTGTACTCGATGACCTCCGCGTCGATCATCACCTGCCCGGCAGGCAGTAGCCCGAGCGTGGCGTTAAGCTGCAGCTCGTCCACCTCGTCGATCGCCAGCTCGGCCACGAGCTCGATCCCCAGTGCCCCCAAATCCACAGAGAACCACTCGGGGTTGTCGTCGCCTGCCAGCCCGGGCGTCGGGTTCGGCTCGTCAGCCAGGAAATTGGCGGCGCTGTCGGGGCTGGTCAGTTGCCCGGCGTTCAGGCGGCGGAAGCTGTGTCCTGCCGGCGGGGTCGGGATCGTCGCCCCGGTCCAGCCCGGCCCGTACCCGTCAAACTCCCCCCGGGCGCCGAACTTCTGGGGCACGGCCGTCCCCCACCAGACAATCGACTCGACGGCCCCATTCTGGTAGAACCAGGCCAGGAACCCGCCCGCCGGGTTGACCGTCCACGTCCCGATTTGGAAGTCACGCCAGTCCAGGACGTGCAATGCGCCGCCTACGCCCCAGCGTTCCTCAAACCTCGGGCGGTTGCTGCAAATGATGGCAAAGCCGCCGTCGGGGTCCATGGGGCGCCCCTTTTTATCAAGGTTAATGTAGTTGGCCACCGGCGCCGGGAACTCGTGCTTTTCGTCTACCCAGTTAAACTCTGTTCCCCCGTTGACGACGTGGTAGTATTTTAGATCCCCCTCGGTCTCGCCGTCCTGGTTTTTGTAAAAGAGCTCGAGCCACTGCAGGTCCGGCTGGCCCGGGGGTGCCTGGAGGTAGACCTCGTTGATCACAAACCGATTGGCAAACCGCTGCTCCTTGGTGACGGTCGGCACGTCGTCCGAAATCCAAACCGTGCCCAGGTCGCCGTCGACCAGGTTGTCGCCCTCCAGGCTCGGGTAGCCCACGTACTCCCCACTGCCCCTCTCCAGGTAGGGATCGTGGAGCACGCCGGAAACCCTTACTGACTTGCCGGCCGCCAGGTCGGTCTGGCCGAAATGGTGAGCCGGGGCGTCGCTGGCCGCCAGGTACTGAGCGACGCCCTGCACGTCCAGGCGCCAGGCTTTCTCCTGCTTGTGCGAATCGTCGACGTCTGCGGTTTTGATGTACCCGATAAAGGCGACGGACCAGTCGGTCCACAGGCTGAGATCGCCGTTCGCGGGCCGGAACCGCCACATACCCAGCAGGGCGTTGTCCTGGGCCATGAGCCGGCTATTGTAGCCGGTGCCCGTCAGCTCGGCCCTCCAGGTGGCGATGGCGTCCGCCTCCTCCAGGCCCAGCTCCAGGGTATGCACCCACCCGGTGATCTCGGCCCATTCCGAGACCGCGGCCCCGGCGGCATGTACGCCGTGATGAAAGCCGGCGTCCAGGCCCTCGCCGAATGCCCGCGTCAGCTCGTTGAATGAATCGGCGTCCTTGGAGCCGTAGCTGATAACCTCGTACTCCTCGTACTCGTCGGTCGGGGCGATGACGATCGCGCCGGTAGTAAAGCCCGCCGTGCTATCGACGGGGATCTCGGTTGAGGTGGCATCGACGCCGGCCGTTGTCTCTGTCGAGGGGGAGGGGTCGTAGGCTCCGCCGGCGATGATGTTCGCCGTGCTGACCCAGGCCCGGGGGCCTGAGACGTAAAAGCGCATCTGGAAATCAAACGCCGGCGCCTCGGTCCTGGCAAGCTCGTCAGCCGTCGCCATGCCTACGCCTCCAGCCCCGTGAAGCGGATCCGGACGCCCTCGTAGCCGCCCCAACCCGTCCTCTCGTAGGTGGGCCGGTGCATGACCGCCGTGGTATAGGTCTCCCAGGCCCCGGCGCCGCTGGAGGCGTAGGGGTTCCAGGCCTCCAGGCTCGACAGGTCTACGCTCGGGCTGCCCCCGGTGATGTTGACGAAATACGCCCAGCCCGCGGCCGACAGGGATTGATAGCTGAGCTCGACCTCGGGTGTCCCCACGGCCCCTACGGCGTTGCCGGTGCCGTCCAGGCCGGTGGGCGGCGGGAGGATGTAGCGATAGGTGTACCCGCCGGGCTCGGCGTCGTCCGGCGGGGAGGATCCGTTGATCTCGAATGCCACGGTTGCGCCTCCTACAGCGAATCGGCCAGGGCGGACAGGACCTCGGCCACTATGTGGTTGACGATGCCTGAGCCGCGGACCATGGACAGCAACCCGTCCCAGAGGGGCTTGCCGATCATTTTGCCCGCCTGGATCAACATCCATTCGTTGTTCTGGATGTCTCGGATGATCGATGCCGTGGCTATCTGCGTCCAGGGATACTCGCTAATGTGAACCTGGAACCCGTCAAACAGGCCGCGGGCAATCTGGTTGCCCGGGGCGTCGAGCTGGCCGGCGTCGAGTTGCATCTGGGATAGGCCCGCCAGGACGGGCTCCATGACCTGCTCGCCCGTCACCCCGGCGAAAAGCTGCGCGGCCAGCCCGCCGCCGGCCGCAACGTCGATGGCCGCCGGGTCGATTTTGACGTTGGACAGGGCGGTGCCGATGGACGCCGAGAGCTGTGTCCCCGCATCCTCGGGCGACAGGCCGCCGAAGACCAGGGTCTCGAGCTGGCTCGTCAACCCCAGGGCCTGCTGCACGTCCGCCCGGCCGGCGGTGATGCCCCGGGCGGCCAGCTCCTGGATTGCCCGGTCGATCAGGTTTTCCTTGCCCACCTGCTCGGCAATCTTCCGGCTGAAATCAGCGGCGAACGCATCCCAGTTGACCTGGTCGGGCATGAGGCCGGCGTAGAAGGCGTCAAGCTGCCTCTGCCCCCACTCCTGTATCGCCCCCTCCCCGGCCAGCTCTATATCGGTCGGGATCATGCCCCGGAACTCGGATTGCATGTCGGTCATGGCCGCCCGCACGCGCCGGGCGTACTCGTCCCACTTGTCACGATAGACCCCGGCGCCGCTTTGGGCCATGTCCAGATCGGTAACATCGGTGGGAGCGAACATGCCGGCTACGGCCGAACGAAAAGCCTGCTGGGCCTGCTCCGCCTTGCGGGCCGCGTCGGTGGCGACCTTGCCCTGCTCCCGGTAGGCGTCCCGGGTATCGTTCAGGATCTCCTGCCAGCCGGCCTTGTAGGCCGCGACCCGGAACTCAATCTCGCGTTCGGTCAAGCCCTGTGCGCCGGCCAGTACCTGCTCCAGGCCTGCCAGGTACTGATCGTGCATGGTCATGGCCTTCTCGGGCGAGACGCCCATGCCCAGGACAGATTGGAACATGGCCGAATCTGCCGCCTTGGTGCCGATGTCCAGAATATCCGCCTTGCCTGCGACCCTGAGCCCCGCCGCGGCCTGCAGGGCGTTCGTCAACTCCCAGGTGCTGAGGGTCAGGCCCTGGGCCGCCTTGGTCAGCCCGAGCTCCCAGTCCATGACCTTTTGCATGATGGGATCGACGCTCATAAGGGCGCCGGCCAGCTCATCGGTGGCGTCCGCCGCCTGCCCCGTCGCCGTCGCCGCGTCGTAATCGGCCTGAGCCTTGGCCTGGGCGATGAGGGCCGCGCTCTCCCGGGCCTGGGCCTCCCGCTGCGCGGCCACGGCCAACTCGTACTCGGCGGCGACAAAATTCTCGGCGCGAAGTTCGGCCAGTACCCGGGCGTCCGCCGCCTCCCGGGCGCTGCGGGCCGCCTTCAGCTCGGCGTCGGCCAGGTATAGCGCCGCCCGGGCCGCCTCCCCGGCCCCGCCCACGCCCTCCATGACCGTGGCGTTAAAAGCGGCCTGCGCGTCCCGGCCCTCGAAGCCGGCCACCGCCCACTCGATCCCGGCGTTGGCCAGGATCGAGAGATAATCGACTGCCTCGACCAGGTCGGGTATAATCTCGGCTATGGCCTCGCCGATGCCGGCGATGGCCGGGGCAAATGCCTCCTTGGCAGCCAGGGAGGCGTTTTGCATGGCCGTCTCGGCCCGGGCGATTTTGTCGGCGTAATCCTCGACGATCGGCCCGTGCTTGGCCAACTCCGCCCGGCCGTCCTCCAGGATTGCCAGCCAGAGAGCCTCGGCCTTCTGGTTGTCGGTGAGTTGATCCTTGGCGACGCCCAACGCCTCGGCCCGGCGGCGGTAGACCGACTCCGCCTTGAGGTTGACGCCAATCTCGTCCAGCATCTCGACCGAGAATTTGCGGGCGCCGGTGACCATGCGCTCGTAAGCCTCGGACGTCGAAATGCTGAACTGGCGCGCCTTGAGGCGGGCCAGTTCCAGGGCAGTCTCGATGTCGGCGGTCGACGTCTTGATGCCCGAGGCCAGCAGGCCGGCCGTGACGCGCATGAGGGTCATGTCGTCGATGGTGTTGTTGGAGGCCGTCCGCATCTTTTTGGTCAGCGAGGAGCCCGTCTCGTCGACCTCCGCTGCCAACTCGCCAAAGGACTCTTTGGTACGGAGAGACTCGGCCCCGGCCTTGCCCATGGCCCAGACTGCCTCCCCGGCCTCCTTGGCCAGGTAGGCAAAGCCTGCAGCCCCGGCGATTTGTAGGCTGCGCGTTAGCAGGTCCGAGGCGCTGCGCGTCTGGTTGATCTGGTTTTGCAGTCGATGCAGATCGTCGGCTTGCTGCCGTTGCTGCTTCCGCTGCCCGGACGCGGTGCCCGTTCCTGTTCCTGTGCGCGTGGCCGTGGGCACGGTACCCGCCATTGGCGCGGCGAGCTGCTTCTGGATTTGGGCTCGCCATTTCTTGGCGTCCGCTACGGCCCGGGCGCCGTCGATGGTCAGTTGGAAGGCGTATTTTGAGCTTGGCGGCACGTCTACCCCCTGGGAACACGAAAAGGCGGCGAGGGTTTACCCCGCCGCCGGTTGTGCCTGGTCGGCCGAACTGCTATTCGGTTGCGGCTACATTATACCACACTCCACGCCGCGAGGCAAGGGGCAAAATTACTCCCCCCGGGAGGATGCGCACCCTTGCGCAACGTGGTATACTGCGAACAGGCGTTCTAGTCCGCGTGCTATGTCGTTACTATGATAAACGCACAATACCGATTTGTACCCGATTTGCCAATCCGGCCGTGTTGTGGTAAACTGCTCGGGCCGGTCTCAGCACCCCGCGCTGTTTGGCTTCCACATTGTCGCCGGTTTCGACGGGTCGTTACCAACTCAAAGGAGAGATCCCGGATATGAAATCCTCGCAAGACAGCGTCATTGTCGTCATCGGCTGCGCCCGTTGTGGCGCCACGCTCCGCGAGCAGTTTGACCGGGGCGTCATGGTCTGCGATCGATGCGACCGGGAGATCCCCGTCGCCGACGTCCGGGCCACCCTTGTTACCCTCCTGGACACAATGGACCCCGAGAGAGAGACGCCGGCGGCCTGTGTAGACCGCCGGCGCCGCCAACCGGCCGGTGAGCAAAGGAGGAGTAACTCTGCCAGCCGGGAATGGCCCTACTTGCCGCCCAACCGCGAGGCGCCTGCCTCCAGTTGAGCGACGATGACGTCGAATAGCCCGTCCTGATCCGCCTCCGATAGCACGCCCATCTCGCGGGCCGGGATGTTGGGATTGTCGCCCGACAGCCACGGCGTGCGCTCGTCCGTGCTGCCCAGGACCAATACCACGGCCCCCGCGAACTGTCCCCAGTTTTCCGAGTGCTCGGGGTGACCCCTCTCGGTCCAACTCATTTTGAGCTGGCGGGTGCGTTGGTGGATCGGATGCGCCCCGGCAAACCCCAGGCGCCGCCGCTCGGCGACGGTCGAGACCGCGAGCTGGGGCCAGGGCGCGCCCCCGGCGCTCTCGGTGGTAAAGTTCTGGGCAATGCCCAGGCGGACACGGTCCGCGACCTTGCGCCGCTCCTTGTGGCCCATGGTCAACGGCGTCCGGGCCAGGGCGTCCAGCACCCGGGCCAGCAGGCCCGGATCTACGGGTTGCAGGTTTAGCCAGACAGTAGCCACGTTACCGCCT